>NZ_NOZF01000049.1:0-33158 GCF_002258565.1 Rhodococcus sp. 05-2254-6 | reverse complement strand
ATCATGGCGACCGGGAGCGACATCTCGGCGATGGTGGTGGCGGTCGCGACAGCGTCGTCGAGGAGATCCGCGACCGGCACGATGCGCGAGACCAGCCCTTCAGCAGATCGGCTCCGACCTGTTCCTGGAGCAATTGCACCACGAACGGTACGGGTGTGCCATTGTCTTGTGACGAGTCACGATCGAACTCAGAACGATGTAGTGATGTTTTCACTGTCGAAATCGCCTGCATCCGAACGGAGTTCCGCCAAGATCCGAACGAGCGCCAGTAATTTGTCCCGTGCCAGACCGGGGCGTGCGAACACCAGTGAGTTCAAGCGCTCGGTGGCCTCGACGGCCAATGTGCGTCCCTGCTCGGTGATTTCGACCAGGGTGGTGCGTCGATCGCTCGGATGTGGGATGCGTCGAACGTATCCCACGGACTCGAGACGATCGACAGCGTTGGTCACGCTCGTGGGATGCACCTGCAGACGTGCGCTCGCCTTCGCCATCGGCAGAGCCCCGTTCTTGGTGAAGGTCAACAACGTCAGCAGTTCGTAGCGCGAAAAGGTCAGTCCCGTCGGCTTCAACGCTTCCTCGACCCGGGCGAGCATGATCTGCTGCGCGCGCATCAACGAGGTCACTGCGGCCATACCGTCGGCGGCGTCGGACCATCCGTGTTCGGTCCACTGGCGGTGTGCCTCTGCAATGGGATCGAGGGGAAGCGGAGACGGTGCTGGCATACCGACCATCCTCCCACGGTGTCCGGTTCCGGCGTCTACCGAATGACGACGCGAGGTACTGCGAGCGGAACTCGATCCGTGATCGCGGCGCGGGCAAGCGAGATCTGCTCGCGGGCTTCGGCTGTGCGGGCGGTATCGGTGTCGCCGGAGGCCAACGCGCGGTCCAGCAAGTCCAGTTGAGTCAGTACGGCGTCGACGTTCTCGGAATCCTGTGCCGCCCGACCCACTCGCTCGGCGAGACGAATGCCGGCCTGCACCACCATGGGGCTGCCGGTGCCGTAGATCCGCACCGCATCGAGGGCATGGTCGATCAGTGACGGAACCGCGACGCGGCGGGTGATCACCCGTACGGTGCCGTCGGAGCCGCAACGAGCCCGGGAGGGCCTGGGACGCTGGACGACCGCGACCAGTCCGACCGTGAGATCGTCGATGGCGTTGCGTGCCGTGTACGGGTCGTTGACGCCCGTCGACAGGGCGCGCACAGCCATTTCGGTCATCTGCTCGACGGCGAAAGCGATGTCGTGCCGCGGTGTTCGACTGGTGCCGATGGCGAACGACCCTCGAACCCGTCCGACCGCGTCGGTGGAGATGTTCGCCGATCGATCGGCCAGAACATCGGCGAGCGGTTCACCGGCGACGACGTGTTCACCGGGCACTCGATGAACATCGATCACGGTGTCGGTGTCGCCAGCGATGTTCAGCACTGCGTCTTCGTCGATGTCGATGATCACCCCGGACTCCTCGGCCAGCACCGTCGTGTAGACGGGCGGCTTGACGATGCCCTCTGCCGACGCTGCATCGGCGGGTTGTTCGGGTGGGTAGAGCGCGTCGACGGACTCCGACAGTTCGTCGCGGACGCGGCCGGACAGCGTCGCCACCTGGATCGACTGTGCGATGTGATGAATGAAGTAGACGAGCACACCCACGTCGACCACCGCGAGTGCGACGGCAACGTTGACGGCGATGTCCGGCACGAAGACCGAGCCGTCGGATTCGATCGAGCGAATCGACCGCAGCACCATCAGCGAGTACAGGAACGTGGCACCGAAGATGCCGAGCACCACCTGATTGCCGCGATCGGCCATGAAGTTGCGCACCAGGCGGGGGCCGTACGAGGAACTGGCGGTGGCGAGGACGGAGATGGTGATGGAGAACGACGTCGCAGCCACGCCGAGCATGGACCCGCCGATGGCACCGAGGATGTCTCGGCTGCCGCTGGCACCCACGTGGTAGAGCAGCGAGCCCGTCAGATCCACCCGGGTATCGAGCAGATAGCGATCGAGACTCACCAGAGCCTGCGCGAGCACGAGTGCGACGACCCCGAGGACGGCGGGAATGAACCAGAACGATTCCCGCAGCTTCGCCATGTGTTCCTTCATGACGCACAGTCTTCCCGTAGGCGTCCGAATCAACCCTCGGTATTCGAATCCCGTCGCTCGATCGATGCCGTGTCAGGCCAGCAGGGCCGGCTTTCGTGCCACGGTGACGGCCCAGTCGGCGTCCGTCCGCCAGGGCCGGAGATCCCACGTCGCGAATCGGTGCTCGAGGACGAAACCGACCGCCGCCAGATCCTCGTCGAGCATGTCCACGGTGTACTCCCTATCGGTGGCGAATCCGGTGACGAACACTCCGCCTTCGGTCAGGTGTGCCCAGATGCGTTGGAGCGCAGTTCGTTCGGTACCGGGCTTCATGAAGACGAGTACGTTGCCCGCTGCCACGGCCGCGTCGAACGCCCGGCCCAGATCGAGCGTCGTCAGATCGGCGACATGAACGTCGAGTTCGGGGTGCGCTCGCGCGGCCTCGGCCAGAACGGGATCGAGATCCACTGCGGTCACAAGGTGTCCGCGGCGGGCCAACTCGACACCGAGTCGGCCGGTCCCGCATCCGGCATCGAGAATGCTCGACGCGGGGGAGACCACCGCGTCGACCATGCGGGCCTCGCCGTGCAGATCCACGCCGCGTTCGGCCAGGCGGTCGAATCGCTCGATGTAGCGCGCGGAATCGTCTGCGGAGTTCTCGGCTTGCCAGCGTGTGGTCACCCCGCCAGGGTAGGTCAGGTCAGGGAGTCGAGGGCCGACCGGGCTTCGGCCACGCGGATGCGGGCCGCGTCTAGTGCCGCCGCCGTCGACTCCGCCTGTACGACGCTGGCCTCGTGTGCTTCTCGTGCAGCCTGCTCTCGGGCTCCGGCGGCCTCCAGCTCGGCCTCGATTCGCTCGACTTCTTCTGCAGCGCTGTGCAGTTCGGACGCTTTTCGTTCGGTGTCCGCTTGGGCTTCGTCGACTTCGGTTCGCGCGGTATCGAGATCGGATTCGGCCGACTCGAGTTCGGCGAGCAGTCGGTTTCGTTCGGCTTCGTCGGTTTTATGCCGGTCGTCCTCGACCTCGGGAGAAACCGGGTCGTCCTCGGCGGCGTCGTCATCGTCGGGAGAGTCCGGAACGATCGACAGCAGCGCAGGCCCGAAGCCGCTGTACGTTTCGGCCACCACGGTTCTGCCTTTGCGGACGCGGTCGCGTATCTCGGCGTCGGCCATCGCCGCGTTCAGGGTGTTGGAGATCTCGCGGGCTGCGTTGTCGCCGACGGTCGCCCCGAGGTCGCGTCCGAGCGCGACTGCTCGGTCGGTCAGTGCACGTATCGAAGTGCTTCGGGCAGTGGACAATTCACGCAGTCGGGGGCCGTCGCCGCACTGCTGTGCTCGTTCGAGTTGCTCACCCAGATCGAACAGTTCCGCCAGGGCCGATTCGTCTCGGCGAGCGAGTGTGTTCACCAACCACGCCACGAGAGTGGGTTTGCGCAGGGCGCCGATGCGGGTGGCACCGGCTTTGTCGCCGGCCTTCTTGAACCGGGTGACGTATGCCGCACGATGCGAGACGAAATCAGCGGGAGGGAGTGAGTACAGGTCGTCGACGACGGTCTCGACTCGGGGGAGATTCTCGGACATCGAAGTCCACCGTCTCGTTCGAGCAGCCACCGTACGACGATGACGTGCGTGAAAGATGTGTGCCCCCGGCAGGATTCGAACCTGCGGCCTTTCGCTCCGGAGGCGAACGCTCTATCCCCTGAGCTACGGGGGCGCACCGGACGAACCGGTGTGCCTGTTGGGCTGTACGAAAGACTAGCGCATCCGCGACCCGAGCCGAAATCACCCCTCGGGCAGCGGCTGCGCACCCTTCTCGGCGAGCATCTGCTTCATCAGCGTCGACTCGCTGGTCTGGGTGGCGACCATGGAGTTCGCCAGATTGATCACCGCCGGTGACTGCGCGTGAGTCTGCGCGTACTCCATCATCGCCAGGCCGCCCTCGTGGTGGCGCAGCATGAGTTGCAGGAACATCACGTCGACATCCGAGCCGGTGGCCTGGCGAAGAGCGGCGAGCTCAGCGGAACTGGCCATGCCCGGCATGGCCCTGGTGGGATCCGAGGATCCGGGATCCATGGACATTCCGCCCATGGAGTGACCGTGCGAGTCGTCCTCGGCCATCCAGTTCATGTAGCCGTCGGTCGAGATCGGTGCTCGGTCCCACAGGGCCAACCAGCCCTGCATCTGTCCCACCTGGTTCTGCTGCGAGGTGAGCATGTCGAACGCCAGGCTCTTGACTGCCTGATCCGGCGCGTTGGTCAGCGCCACCGCCGCCATCTCGATCGCCTGGTTGTGGTGCACGGTCATGTCCTGCGCGAAGCCCACGTCCACCGAGTCCGCAGCAGGTGCGGTGTCGTCGTCCCGGAACGGACTCTGCACCAGAAAGCCCAGCGCGAAACCGATCGCCAGCACGGCGATCAGCGCCAGCGCCACCAGCGCGGTGCGCTGGCTCGGCTTGGTGGCGGACGCGGTGGCGTCCGCGCTGTCGGTTGTCGTCGGCTCGGTCATCAGTTGGTGGGGACCTGAAGATCGCTCGGCAGCTGAACTCCGCCGGTGCCGCCGGTCTCGCTTGCATCGGGGGTGATGCCGGCACCGTCCATCGGTACCGCGTCCGCGCCGGGTGCAGAGGCGTCGAACAGGGGTGGGTTGTCCGGATCGAATGCGTTGTCACCGGTTCCCGGGACCGATGCGCAGCTGGCGCCGACCTCGGGGTAGGCGAAACGGTTGAGGCGCAGGGCGGAGATGAACTGGCCGATGCGTTCGTCGTCCACGCTGTCCAACTTGAGCTGGTGGCCCCAGGACTGCAGCGAGACCGGGGAATCGAGGCCGGGGTACGGCGACATCATCATCTGCGTTTCACCGTCGACGCGATCGGCCAGCGACTGGACCTGGTCCTCGTTCAGATCGTCGGGGTTGTAGGTGACCCAGACGGCACCGTGCTCGAGCGAGTGCACGGCATTTTCGGTGCGAATGGCCTCGGGGTACACGATTCCCGTGCAGGTGGCCCACACGGCATCGTGCGGTCCACCGAACGGCGGCGACTGGTCGTAGGCGACCCGCTGCGTGCGCCCGACGTGCAGAGCCGCGGGGTACTCCTGGATCGCGACACCCTCGATGCCGGTCGACGGATCCTGATTGGCCTCGCTCGGCGCGAACTTCTGCGCCTCGGCGCGGTCCTGGTACTTCGGATACAGATTGATCCCGAGGCCCGCGACGAGACCGACGACGACAACGACACCGGCAACCGTCAGCCAGGGAATCTGCCTGCCCGTCGCGGTGGGCACGCCGCCCTTCTTCTTGCGAGCTGACTTCTTGTTGGCTGCGTTGATGGCTTTGTCTGCCTTCGCAGCCGACTTGTTCTGACTGCCTTTGTCGGGACCCGTTGGCATCGCTGTAGTTGCTCTCTCAGTCGAGGAAAGGTGGTGTTCGGTTGCGCTGGTGATGCGTATCTGCTGGTGACAGCATCGTCCGATGACCATCAGCGCAGAGCGCCCTCACTGTACGTTCTCTGTCTGAGAGCGTGCTCAGAGCCTGCGCGGACCGCGCAGGCCGAGGTTGCTCGCCGGCAGACGGGCAGTGGATGCGAGGACGCCGCGCACCAGCCAATAGGATAGCTACCTGTGACTCCCGCCGATCTTGCCGAACTGCTTCACGCGACCGCCGCGAAGGTGCTTGCCGACCGCGGCCTGGATGCATCAGTCCTCCCTGCGAAGCTGACCGTCGAGCGTCCCCGCAATCCCGAGCACGGCGACTACGCGACCAACGTGGCACTCCAGGTCGCGAAGAAGGCCGGAGCCAACCCCCGCGACTTCGCCGGCTGGCTCGCCGAGGCTCTCGCGGCCGAGGCCGCGATCGACAGCGCCGACGTCGCAGGTCCCGGGTTCCTGAACATCAGGTTGGCCGCTGCAGCGCAGGGCGAAATCGTTGCCCGCGTGCTCGCCGAAGGCGCGGCCTTCGGCAGCGGTTCCTCGATGACGGGCAAGAAGGTCAATCTCGAGTTCGTCTCGGCCAACCCGACCGGTCCGGTGCACCTCGGCGGAACCCGGTGGGCAGCCGTCGGCGATGCACTCGGTCGGATCCTGACCGCCCACGGGGCCGAGGTCACTCGCGAGTACTACTTCAACGATCACGGCGCACAGATCGCCCGATTCAGCCGGTCGCTGATCGCCGCGGCCAAGGGCGAACCCGCTCCGGAGAACGGCTACGCAGGCGAGTACATCGCCGAGATCGCGGAGCAGGTGCTGGTGCAGGAGCCGGAAGCGCTCGCGCTGGCACCCGAGGCCCAGGAAGAGACGTTCCGAGCGATCGGCACCCAGCTGATGTTCGACCGGATCAAGGCCAATCTGCACGAGTTCGGCGTCGACTTCGATGTCTACTTCCACGAGAATTCGCTGTTCGACTCAGGTGAGGTCGAGAAGTCGGTCGAGTACCTCAAGAGCTCGGGGAGCCTTTACGAGGAGGACGGTGCCTGGTGGCTACGGTCCACCGAGTACGGCGACGACAAGGATCGTGTCGTCATCAAGAGCGACGGCAACGCCGCCTACATCGCCGGCGACATCGCCTACTTCCAGAACAAGCGGCAGCGCGGTTTCGATCTGTGCATCTACATGCTCGGAGCGGACCACCACGGATACATCGGACGCCTCAAGGCGGCCGCAGCTGCGTTCGGAGACGACCCCGCGACCGTCGAGGTGCTGATCGGCCAGATGGTCAACCTGGTGCGCGACGGTGTGGCCGTGAAGATGAGCAAGCGTGCCGGAACCGTCATCACCCTCGACGACCTGGTTGAAGCCATCGGCGTCGACGCCTCCCGGTACGTCATGATCCGGTCGTCCGTCGACTCCAGCATCGACATCGACCTCGCCCTGTGGGCGAGCGCCAGCAACGAGAACCCGGTGTACTACGTCCAGTACGCCCACGCCCGCCTGGCCTCACTCGCGCGCAATGCCGCCGAACTGGGAATCAGCGCGCAGCAGCCGGATCTGAGCCTGCTCACCCACGAGCAGGAAGGCGAGCTGATCAGGACGATCGGCGAGTACCCACGAGTGGTGGCCAGCGCTGCCGAACTGCGCGAACCACACCGGATCGCCCGCTACCTCGAAGAGCTGGCGGGTGCCTACCACCGTTTCTACGGTGCGTGTCGAGTACTTCCACAAGGAGACGAGGAGCCCGGACCTGTGAACACCGCACGACTGGCGTTGGGGAACGCGACCCGGCAGGTCCTGGCCAACGGCCTCGAACTGCTCGGGGTCAGCGCACCGGAGCGCATGTGAGCGCACATCCGGCAGGACCCAAGCATGCCGACGCCCCCGCGAAGGAGTCGATGTCCCATCGCCCGGCCGACGCGTCGGAGATGACGACGCTGCCCGAGCAGGTGTGGCCCCGCAACGCCGAGCGCGGTGAGGACGGAACCGTCCGGCTCGCCGGAGTGTCGGTCACCGATCTCGCGGAGCAGTACGGCACACCGTTGTTCGTCGTCGACGAGGACGACTTCCGTTCGCGCTGCCGTGAGATGGCCGCCGCTTTCGGGGCGCCCGAACGAGTTCACTACGCCTCCAAGGCTTTCCTGTGCGGAGAGATCGCACGCTGGGTGGCCGACGAAGGGCTCTCTCTCGACATCTGTTCCGGAGGCGAGTTGGCCATCGCGTTGGCTGCCGGATTCCCGGCCGACCGAATTGCCATGCACGGCAACAACAAATCGGTCGCCGAGCTCGAGGCGGGCGTGCGCGCAGGCGTCGAACATGTGGTGCTCGACTCCAACATCGAGATCGACCGTCTCGACGGCGTCGCCGGTGCGGCCGGTGTGGTGCAGGACGTTCTCATTCGCATCACCGTCGGTGTCGAGGCGCATACCCACGAGTTCATCGCCACCGCGCACGAGGATCAGAAGTTCGGATTCTCGCTCGCCGACGGCTCTGCGCTCGACGCCGTCCGGCGCGTGTTCGCTGCCGACAACCTTCGCCTCGTCGGACTGCACAGTCACATCGGTTCGCAGATATTCGAGGTCGACGGCTTCGAGTTGGCAGCGCACAAGGTCATCGGTCTGCTGCGAGACATCGTCTCGGAGTTCGGCGTCGACAAGACCGCGCAGATCTCGACTCTGGATCTCGGTGGCGGCATGGGTATTTCGTACGTGCCGAGTGACGATCCGCCGCCGGTGGAGCAGCTCGCGGCGAAGTTGACCACCATCGTGGAGACCGAGTCCACTGCAGTGGGTCTACCGGTCCCGACGATTGCCGTCGAGCCGGGCCGCGCCATCGCCGGACCGGGCACCGTCACGCTGTACGAGGTCGGCACGATCAAGGACGTCACCGTCGACAAGTCGACGCGTAGGCGTTACATCAGCGTCGACGGCGGCATGAGCGACAACATCAGAACCTCGCTGTATCAGGCCGAATACGACTGTCGGCTGGTCTCTCGCACGAGCGATGCCGAGGCCGTCGTGGCTCGGGTGGTCGGAAAGCATTGCGAGAGCGGCGACATCGTCATCAAGAACACATGGATGCCGGCAGACGTCGGGCCGGGTGACTTGCTCGCGGTAGCGGCCACAGGGGCCTACTGCTACTCCATGTCCAGTCGCTACAACCTGCTGACGCGGCCCGCTGTGGTTGCGGTCAAGGACGGGCACTCGCGCCTGATCCTGCGGCGGGAAACCATCGAAGATCTGCTCAGCTTGGAGGTTCAGCCATGACATCGAAGCCGATAGGCGTCGCCGTACTCGGACTCGGAAACGTCGGCAGCGAGGTCGTTCGGATCCTCACCGAGAACGCTGACGACTTCGAGGCGAGAGTCGGTGCGCCACTGGAGATTCGGGGCATCGCGGTGCGTCGGGTCGACGGCGATCGTGGAGTTCCGGCCGAGCTGCTCACCGACGATCCCGCCGAGCTCGTGGGCCGCGACGACGTCGACATCGTCGTCGAGGTTCTCGGCGGCATCGACATTCCCCGCAAGCTGGTGCTCTCTGCCCTGGAGAAGGGCAAGTCCGTCATCACGGCGAACAAGGCCCTGCTGGCCGAGTACACCGGGGAACTGGCCGACGCGGCCGAGAAGTCACGTGCCGACCTGTATTTCGAGGCCGCCGTGGCCGGAGCCATTCCCGTCGTCCGCCCGCTGATGCAGTCTCTCGCGGGTGACCGTGTGAACAAGGTTGCCGGCATCGTCAACGGCACCACGAACTTCATCCTCTCGGCCATGGACGAGACGGGCGCGGACTACGCCGAAACCCTCGCCGAGGCAGGGCGTCTGGGCTACGCCGAGGCCGACCCGACCGCCGACGTCGAAGGCTACGACGCTGCATCGAAGGCCGCCATCCTGGCGTCCATCGCATTCCACACGCGGGTCACTGCCGGTGACGTCTACCGCGAGGGCATCAGCAAAATCACCTCGGACGATCTCGAAACCGCGAAATCTCTGGACTGCACCATCAAGCTGCTGGCCATCTGCGAGCGGATCGTCACGCCCAAGGGCAAGGAGCGAATCTCCGCTCGGGTCTACCCGGCGCTCGTTCCGCTGAACCACCCGTTGGCGTCGGTGAACGGTGCGTTCAACGCCGTGGTCGTCGAAGCAGAGGCCGCAGGCCGCCTGATGTTCTACGGCCAGGGTGCAGGCGGCGCGCCGACCGCGTCCGCAGTACTCGGCGACCTGGTGATGGCCGCTCGCAACAAGTTCTACGGCGGACGGGGTCCACTCGAATCCAAGTACGCCAAGCTCAAGGTGGCCCCCATGGGTGACATCCTCACTCGCTACTACGTCAGCATGCAGGTTGCCGACAAGCCAGGCGTTCTCGCCACCGTGGCGGCCGAGTTCTCCAAGCGTGACGTCAGCATCTCCACGGTGCGTCAGCAGGGCTCGGGTGACGGAGCCAGGCTCGTCGTCGTCACGCACCTCGCGGCCGATTCCGCACTGTCCGACACCGTTGCATCCCTCGAGCAGCTCGACGTCGTCGTTCACGTCGCCAGCGTTCTCCGATTGGAAGGCACCACCGTATGAGCGTCCACACCCCCTGGCCCGGTCTGATCGAGGCATACCGTTCGCGTCTGGCGATCGGCCCGGATTGGAAGACCGTCACGCTGCGCGAGGGCGGCACCCCGCTGTTGCCGGCCGGGCACCTGTCCGAACTGACCGGGTGCACAGTGCATCTCAAGGTCGAGGGACTCAACCCCACCGGCTCCTTCAAGGACCGCGGGATGACCATGGCCGTCACCGACGCGCTCGCCCGAGGTCAGGAGGCCGTTCTCTGCGCCTCGACCGGCAACACCTCGGCCTCCGCAGCTGCCTACGCGGCCAAGGCCGGAATGAGCTGTGCCGTCTTGGTTCCGCAGGGCAAGATCGCCATGGGCAAGCTCGCGCAGGCAGTCATGCACGGAGCCAAGATCATTCAGGTGCAGGGCAACTTCGACGATTGCCTCGAACTGGCCCGCAAGACCACGGCCGAGTTTCCGACCATCGGTCTGGTCAACTCCGTCAACCCCGTCCGCATCGAAGGCCAGAAGACCGCGGCCTTCGAGATCTGCGACGCCCTCGGCGACGCACCGGACATCCACGCACTGCCGGTCGGCAACGCAGGCAACATCACCGCGTACTGGCGCGGTTACTCGGAGTACTTCCGTGACGGTCTGACCACGCGCAAGCCGCGGATGCTCGGAGTCCAGGCCGCGGGCGCTGCTCCGCTGGTTCACGGTGCGCCGGTGAAGGATCCGGAAACCATCGCCACCGCGATCCGGATCGGCTCGCCCGCATCCTGGAACGGCGCCGTCAACGCCAAGGAAGAATCGAACGGAGCATTCCGCGCAGCGACCGACGAGGAGATCCTCGAGGCGTACCGATTGATCGCCAAGACCGAGGGCGTGTTCGTGGAGCCGGCCTCCGCCGCCAGTGTCGCCGGGCTGCTCGCAGCTCGAAAGGAAGGCTGGCTCGAACCGGGCCTGACCGTCGTGTGCACGGTCACCGGAAACGGCCTCAAGGATCCCGATACGGCGCTGTCGGGAATGCCTGTCGTAGAACCCATTTCGGTCGATCCCGTCGCTGTCGCGGCTGCGCTCGAGCTGGCCTGAGTTGACGGAATCTCCGGCCATGACGACGACACTCCCCATCGGGCTCACGGTCACCGCGCGCGTCCCGGCGTCCAGTGCCAACATCGGACCCGGATTCGACAGTCTCGGAATCGCTTTGGGGCTGTACGACGAGATCGAGGTGACGACCACCGCGTCGGGACTGCGGATTCACGTCGACGGTGAGGGTTCGGCGGACGTGCCGTGGGGACCGACGCATCTGGTCGTACGCGCCATCGAGCGGGGTCTCGAAGCTGCCGGAGTGTGGGCCGACGGCTTGGATGTCCACTGCCGCAACGTGATTCCTCACTCCAGGGGGCTCGGTTCCTCGGCGTCGGCTGTGGTCGGGGGCCTCGCTGCCGCCAACGCACTGGCCGCGAAAGTGGATCGGTCGCTCGCGCTGTCGGAGGGTCAGCTGGTCCAGCTGTCATCGGAATTCGAGGGTCATCCCGACAATGCGTCGGCGAGTTGCCTCGGCGGTGCGGTGGTGTCGTGGAGCGAACCGCCCAATGCCAGTGTCACGGCGCGGAGGTATGCAGCCGTGCGGCTGGAGGTGCACCCGAGCATCAAGGTCGTCGTGCTCGTACCGTCCGAACGCTCGTCGACGTCGCACACGCGGGGATTGTTGCCCGAGTTGGTGCCCCACCGTGATGCGGCCTTCAACGTCAGCCGTAGTGCCCTCGCGGTGGTGGCGCTGACCGAGCGCCCGGATCTGTTGATGTCCGCGACGGAGGACCTGTTGCATCAAGGTCAGCGCGCTCAGGCGTTACCCGACACCACTCGCTGGATCACCACCTTGCGCGCGCGGTCCATCGCGGCCGTGGTGTCCGGTGCGGGCCCGACGGTCATGGCGCTGTGCACCGAGGAGTTTCCGGCCGATCTGCGCGAGGCCGCATCGGCCGAGGGGTGGCGGGTGCTCGACCTGGACGTGGCCGACGGAGTCACCGTCGCGTGACAGACGCGGCAGTAGGGTTCTTGCCGAGTGGGGACAACGGCGCTATGGTGAACCCTGTCCGTACATCGTGCGCTTCAGACGCCGGTTTCGTCAGGGCATTCAGGTCGCTGTATTCGGGGGATTCAAACGTCCGAGTGATGTGACGCTCCTGACTCGATCCTTCCCGTAGTTCTCTGCGGTCCGGATCGATGGTGTCGTCGACGGGGTGCGTCGAACATGAACGGCAATATCCGAGCTCGGCAGAACGCCGAACTGCGGAACGAACCCTCGGCTGCGCATCGAGCGAGCGAGGGAAGGAAAGGACCTCCGTGACCGATACGGAACTTATCTCTGCGCCCGAAACGTCACGCCGACGTGCTGGCCTGTCCGGAATGGTTCTCACCGAGCTCCGCAGCCTCGCTGGTGAACTCGGTATCAAGAGCGTTTCCGGGATGCGCAAGGGCGATCTGATCGCTGCGATTTCCGAGCGCCAATCGGGCAGCGCACCGGCCAAGACGGACGCACCGAAATCCGACGCACCCAAGTCGCGTCGCGCTGCTGCATCCGCGCCGGTCGTCGAAGATCGGCCTGCAGCCGAGGCGGCACCGAAGCAGTCGGCTCCAGAAGCGCCGTCCTCGGACGCGCCGGCGACGCAATCGGGCGACTCTGCCGATGCCGCTCCCGAGACGGGCCGCCGAACACGCGGACGTCGTGCCGCAGGTCGGCGAGCCGGTGCTCCCGAACAGCTCCCACTCGACGACAGCAACGATTCGGCCGGATCCGCTCCCGCGGCGACCGATTCACCCGCAGTCGCGCCGCAGGCGGAGAAGCCGGACGAGACCGGCGACAGCGCCGCCACCGAGCGCCCACGCCGTAGTCGCGGCGACCGCAACCGCCAGGACGGGTCGGAACGCGAACCCCGTGACGCCGACGGCAACCGCGACAACGCGAACCGCGACTCCGGAAGCCGCAATCAAGGGGACCGGGACGGCTCCAACCGCGAGAACGGCAACCGTGACAACGGAAACCGGGACAATGGAAACCGCAATCAGGGTGACCGCGACAACCGCGACGGCGGTGGTCGTAATCAGGGCGGACGCAATCGCAACCAGGGCGACGGTCGCAACGACAACCGCAACGAGGATCGCAACAACGGTCCCCGCGACAACCGCGACAACAACCAGGACGACGACGGCGAAGGGCGCGGACGTCGGGGACGTCGGTTCCGTGAGCGCCGTCGCGGACGCGACCGTGGGGAAGGCAACGACGGTGGCGGTGGCCGCGAGCGCGATACCGAGATTCGCGAGGACGATGTTCTTCAGCCGGTAGCCGGCATCCTCGATGTTCTCGACAACTACGCGTTCGTCCGTACCTCCGGCTACCTCGCCGGACCCAATGACGTCTACGTGTCGATGAACCTGGTTCGCAAGAACGGCCTTCGCCGCGGCGACGCGGTGACCGGTGCGGTTCGGGTGGCACGCGAAGGCGAGCAGTCCAGCCAGCGGCAGAAGTTCAACCCGCTCGTGCGTCTGGACACCGTCAACGGGGGAGAGGTCGAGGCCGCGCGCAAGCGTCCGGAGTTCGGCAAGCTCACCCCGCTGTACCCCAATCAGCGGTTGCGTCTCGAGACTCAGCAGAACATCCTGACCACGCGCATCATCGACCTGGTGATGCCGATCGGCAAGGGTCAGCGCGCACTCATCGTCAGCCCGCCCAAGGCAGGTAAGACGAGCGTCCTGCAGGCCATTGCCAACGCGATCGCCATCAACAATCCCGAGTGCTACCTGATGGTCATCCTCGTCGACGAGCGTCCCGAGGAAGTGACGGACATGCAGCGCTCCGTCAAGGGCGAGGTCATCGCGTCGACGTTCGACCGGCCGCCGGGCGACCACACCGCGGTGGCCGAGCTGGCGATCGAACGGGCCAAGCGTCTGGTCGAAGCCGGCCAGGACGTGGTGGTTCTGCTCGACTCGATCACCCGTTTGGGACGTGCGTACAACAACAGCTCGCCCGCATCGGGCCGAATCCTGTCCGGTGGTGTCGACTCGACCGCGCTGTACCCGCCGAAGCGGTTCCTCGGCGCGGCTCGCAACATCGAGCACGGTGGTTCGTTGACGATCATCGCCACGGCCATGGTCGAGACCGGATCCACCGGTGACACCGTGATCTTCGAGGAGTTCAAGGGCACCGGCAACGCCGAGCTCAAGCTCGACCGCAAGATCGCCGAACGCCGCGTGTTCCCGGCAGTGGACATCAACCCGTCGAGCACCCGCCACGACGAGTTGCTCCTTGCTCCCGACGAGGCCGCCGTCGTACACAAGCTGCGGCGCGTGCTGTCCGGACTGGACTCGCATCAGGCCATCGACCTGCTGGTCGACCGTCTGAAGAAGAGCAAGAACAACCTCGAGTTCCTGATGGAAGTCTCCAAGACTGCGCCGGGCGGGGCGAACGACTGACAATTGTTTCCCCGATCTTTCGTCCGGGGAACAAGCCGACAGGTGCGCGCGTTGTAGGCATCTGTCGGCACAGAAGTACCGGCGATTAGCAGGTCAGATGCACGCTCTGGCATAATCAACGGCCGAGTCCGGTTCCGGTTCACGTCTTCGATCGGCGAAGACGACCCGGCGACCACTAGAGAGAACGGTAAGGACACCATGAAGGCAGGAATTCACCCCGACTACACACTGACGACAGTCGTCTGTGGTTGCGGCAATACTTTCGAGACCCGAAGCACCACCGACAAAGAGCGCATCAGCGTCGAGGTCTGCTCGCAGTGCCACCCCTTCTACACCGGCAAGCAGAAGATTCTCGACACCGGCGGCCGCGTCGCTCGCTTCGAGGCTCGCTACGGCAAGCGCGCCGGCAAAAAGGCCGACGCAGACAGCTAGCTGTTTCGCCGACGCCCGTCCTGTGCATCACAGGACGGGCGTCGGCTTTTTTGTGTCCACATTCAGTTGCACCGGCGTTCGAGAGTGAGTCATCAACATGGCGAGAACAGACAAGCCTTCGGCCATCGACGACATCCTCGCCGAACACTCCGGACTCGAGCAGCAACTCGCCGACCCAGCTCTGCACAACGACCCGTCCGCGGCCCGCAGAGCAGGCAAGAGGTTCGCCGAACTGGCCCCCATCATGTCCGCGCACACCAAGCTGACCTCCGCGCAGGACGACCTCGAAGCCGCGCGTGAGCTCGCCGCCGACGATTCCTCGTTCGCGTCCGAGATTCCCGAACTCGAGGCGACCGTGCTGCACCTCGAGCAGACCCTCACCGACCTGCTCGCACCACGCGACCCGCACGACGGCGACGACATCGTGATGGAGGTCAAGTCGGGAGAGGGCGGCGAGGAATCGGCGCTCTTCGCGGCCGATCTCGCGCGGATGTACGTGCGCTACGCGGAACGCCGCGGGTGGCGGGTCGAGGTGCTCGACGCGAACGTCTCGGACCTCGGCGGATACAAGGACGCGACGCTGTCGATCAAGACCAGGGATCCCCTCGACGGCGTCTGGGCCCGGCTGAAGTTCGAGGGCGGCGTCCACCGCGTGCAACGGGTACCGGTGACCGAATCGCAGGGGCGCGTGCACACGTCCGCGGCCGGCATCCTGGTGTATCCCGAACCCGACGAGGTGGAAGAGGTTCAGATCGACGAAACCGATCTGCGCATCGACGTCTACCGCTCGTCCGGCAAAGGTGGCCAGGGCGTCAACACCACCGACTCCGCAGTCCGAATCACGCACCTGCCGACCGGGATCGTGGTGACCTGTCAGAACGAGCGGTCTCAGCTGCAGAACAAGGCACGCGCGATGCAGGTACTTGCAGCTCGCCTGCAGGCAGCAGCAGAAGAAGCGGCCGACGAAGAGGCATCGGCAGGCAGGGCCAGCCAGGTGCGCACCGTCGACCGCTCGGAGCGGATCAGAACCTACAACTTCCCCGAGAACCGCATCACGGACCACCGGATCGGCTTCAAGGCACACAACCTCGACTCACTTCTGGACGGCGAGATGGATGCGTTGCTCGACGCGCTGGCCAAGGCGGACCGCGACGCGCGCATGCAAGCAGAGTAGCTGCGGCACATAGCTTTACAGATTTCGCCGGGCTGCTGCACCGAAACGTGCGATACCCTGGCGGCCAGGTTCGACCCCGCAACAGCGCCCGAGAGGCACACCAGACATGAACCAGGTCCTGACCCCCGCAGGCGAGAACGCCGTGTCCGAGCTGTCCTCGCGCTACGGCATCTCGACCGATGCCGTCCGCACGATGCTCGACGCCGTCAACAACGGCCGCGGCAGCATGGCTCAGTTCAACATCCCCGAGCTCGGCGGCAGTGGGCAGTGGATGCGCGGCGGAATGACCATGGTGGGCAACATGTTCGACCACGGACTCAAGAGCCGGGTCGACGGTCTCTGCCGAGACCTGTCGGCGGTGCTGTCGCAGCATCAGGTGTACCCGCCCAGGGAGACCGGCAGTAGCTCGTTCGGTGGCAGCTCGTTCGGCGGCGGCTCGTGGTGGCCCTCGGACCTCGGTGCGCCGAGCTCGAGCGGTGGCCAGAACGGCTCGCAGTACGCAGTGTTCCCGGGATCTCGACGCCTCGCGGTGTTGGTCGGCGGCGAACTGGCCGTGTACGACACTCTCGATCACTCCATCGGCGGAGTCCAACAACAGCAGGGTGGTGGACCGGGCTCGCTCGAGTTCACCAGTCAGTACGGCACGTTCACCGCAGGCAGCCTGCCTCGAGTCGATCAGCAGTCGGGCGGGACGAACTCGCAGAACCAGTCGACGCCGCAACCCGCTCCGCAGACCTACGCGCAACCGTCCTCGTCGCAACAGTCTTCGCAGTCCTCGAACCAGTCGCCCCAGGGCAACCCGTCAGGTGTGGACATCTCCGACATCACGGCTGCGATCGAGGCTCTCGCGGGTCTGCACGCGAAGGGCTTCCTCACCGACGACGAGTTCCACGCCAAGAAGTCGGAGTTGCTGGGACGCGTGTGACCTGGTTGTCGGTGGCTCGTGGCAGGCTGTTCGAATGAGCCGCAAGCCGTTACGCCTGGCCATCCTCGAAGCACTGTCGATGCTCGACGCTGCCGGTGTGCCGAGCCCACGGGTCGATGCGGAGCTGCTCGCCGCACACCTCGTCGGCGTGGACCGCGGCCGTCTCGGTCTGGTTCCTCTCGTCGAACCCGAGGTCGTCGAGGCGTACTTCCGAACCGTCGAGCAGCGCGCGAAACGTATTCCGCTGCAATACATCACGGGAACGACCTCGCTGGGCAACATCGACGTCGAAGTAGGGCCGGGCGTGTTCGTACCCCGGCCGGAAACCGAACTGTTGTTGGCCTGGGCACTCGCGTTCCTCGAAAACGTCGACCACCATCCGCCGGTGATTCTCGATCTGTGCACGGGCTCGGGGGCACTGGCACTGGCGATCGCCAACGCCCGGCCCGATGCCGTCGTCCATGCCGTCGAGCTCGACCCGTCGGCGTTGGCATGGGCCCGGCGCAATGCCGACCTGTGCAGCGGCCACGGCGATACCCCGATCACGCTGCACCACGGCGACGTCACAGCACGAGATCTGTTGACCGAACTCGACGGCGCTGTCGACATGATCGTCGCAAACCCGCCCTACATCCCGGAGGGGGCAGACCTCGATCCCGAAGTGATCGATCACGATCCACACATGGCGCTGTTCGGCGGTTCGGACGGGCTGTCCGTCATCGAACCGATGATCGGCAACATCGCCCGCTGGCTTCGGATCGGCGGCGGCGTCGCTATCGAACACGACGACTCCAATGGCGGCGAGGTGGCGGCGCTGCTGTCTCGGCGACGAGTGTTCACCGAGGTCACCGCGCATCCGGATCTGGCGGGTAGGCCCCGGTTCGTCGTCGCCGCACGGGCGCACCCGGCCCAGGCCTGACGACGGGAACGGCAGGCGGGCGACACCTGACATCACTTCGTTATCGAAGGTGGAAGGATGGGTGCCGTGAGTACCGTCTACGACTGCCGTGAAGCCGACGCGCGCACTGCTGGATTGACCGCTGCCCGCGGTGCCCTCAAATCCGGCCGACTGGTCGTCATGCCTACCGACACCCTGTACGGAATCGCAGCCGATGCATTCGATGGCAGCGCTGTCACGGATCTGCTGCGCGCCAAGGGCAGGGGCCGCGATATGCCGGTTCCCGTGCTCGTCGGTTCCTGGAACACCATCGACGGCCTGGTCCAGAGTGTCCGGCCACGCACCCGAGATTTGATTCGCGCCTTCTGGCCCGGTGCGCTGAGCATCGTCGTGCAGCAGGCTCCGTCCTTGGCCTGGGATCTGGGCGACGCCCAGGGCACCGTCATGTTGCGGATGCCGCTCCACCCTGTCGCGCTCGAGCTGCTGCGCGAGGTCGGCCCGCTCGCAGTGTCCAGCGCCAACATCTCCGGCAGTCCACCCGCCACCACTGTGACGGAGGCGCGAGATCAGCTCGGCGGCTCGGCCGCGGTGTACCTGGACGGGGGACCGGCCGACCACGCGGTGGCGTCGACCATCATCGATCTGACCAGCGATCGAGCACGAATTCTGCGGGTCGGTGCCATTCCCACCGAGAAGATTGCCGAGGTTCTCGGTGTCACCGCCGAAAGCCTGGTCCCGGGAGCGTCCTGACATGGCTGTCCATCCCGCACGCCTCCGCGCATGAGCGTCGCTCGGGGCAGTGTCCTTCACGGAAGTGTCGACATCCTTGCTCAGTCGAATCTGGGTGCAGGCGTACCGATTCGCGAACTGCTCTTGGTGTTCCTCACCGCAGCGGTCGTCACGTTCTTCGCCACCGGCGGTGTTCGTGTGGCGGCCGTCAAGTTCGGTGCCGTCGCGGTTCCTCGTGATCGTGATGTCCACGTGCAGGCCACCCCGAGGCTCGGGGGAGTGGGCATCTACGTGGGCATGCTGGCTGCGTTGCTCTTCGCGTCACAGCTGCCTGCGCTGGCTCGCGGATTCGACGTCGCCTACAACCGCGACATTCCGGCCGCGCTGGTTGCCGGCTTCGTGATCGTGCTGGTCGGCGTCATCGACGACCGATGGGGTCTGGATGCCCTGACCAAGTTCGTCGGCCAGGTGACGGCGGCCGGGGTCCTCGTCATCATGGGCGTGAGCTGGGTCGTGCTGTACCAGCCGTGGGGAGGCGAGCCCGGTCAACCGGGCAGCACCCTGGTGCTCGACCAACTGCAAGCCGGACTGGTGACCGTCCTGATCACCGTCGTGATCGTCAATGCGATGAACTTCGTCGACGGACTCGACGGGCTGGCGGCCGGTCTGGGGCTCATCTCCTCGGTGGCGATCTGCATCTTCTCGGTGGGGCTGCTGCAGGAACAGGGCGGCGACGTCGGGGTCTACCCACCGGCGCTGATCGCGGCGGCATTGGCAGGCGCGTGCCTGGGGTTTCTGCCGCACAACTTCCAACCCGCTCGCATCTTCATGGGCGATTCGGGATCGATGCTCATCGGTCTGACGCTTGCCACCATCTCGACCAGTGCGTCCGGGCGGATCCCGTTGACGGCGTACGGCCCACGCGATCTGCTGGGTCTGCTGTCGCCGCTTCTGCTGGTCGGAGCCGTGATGCTCATTCCGATCCTCGACCTGCTGCTGGCTGTGATTCGCCGGACCCGGGCCGGACGGAGTCCTTTCAGCCCCGACAAGATGCACCTGCATCATCGGTTGCTGCAGATCGGACATTCGCACCGCCGGGTGGTGCTGGTGATCTACCTGTGGGTCGGTGTCCTCGCCTTCGGGGCGGTCGGGTCGTCTCTGCTGGACCGCCGAATAGTGGTGCTTCTGGTTGCCGCAGGTCTGGTGTTCGCGCTGGTCGTCACTGCTGTGCCCACGCTGCGGGTGGACCGATCGCAGGGCTCGGAACCGCGAAGTGCTCGACGGGGCTCTTGATCCCGTCGGCTGTACGCGCCCGCGTGCTGGGTACCCTCGACAACTGTGACCTTCACTCCGCAGTCCATGCCCGGCCAATTCGCCCCGCTTCGCGCCGCGGTTCGATACGGACTCATCGGACTGGTGGTGCTCACGGTGGTGAGCGTCGGAGTCGCCGTCGCGGCGGCCGGAACACCTGGTCTGTGGGGATCTCTCATTGGTGTTGCCATCGGCGGAGGCTTCGTCATCACGACGGCGTTGTCGGTGGCGCTCACCACGCGTTTTCCGGCCTCGGCCGTCGGAGCACTGCTTCTCGGCGGTTGGTTGGTGAAGATGGTGATCGCGCTGATCGTGCTGGTCGCACTCAAGGACGCCGAATTCTACAACCGGTACTCCTTGGGGCTGACGATTCTGGGAGCGCTCGTGGTCGTGCTCGGCGCGGAGGTCTTCGGGGTCGTCAAGACGAAAGTCGCCTACGTGGACAGCGTTCCCACCGAGGGCAAGACCGACAATCGGTAGTACGACAGGCTGTCGTAATCGGTTAAGCTGAGGGCCGCCTACACAACGTCGTAGTTCTGTTGATAAAGTTTGCATCAAGCGGTGGGCAAGACTGGGACGAAAGAGACTTTTTCCCCGGACTGGACCCCCGCAGGTAGCAGTCAGCGTGAGCTTCCTTACAGTAGGCCCGGAGTCAACGACTTCGGCAACGTAAGGTTCCGCCCTGAGAGTTGCCGAGTCGACGTGAGTCGCCGACACCCGACAGACGCTTGGCCGATGAAGACCGGGCCTCAGCCTCTGACGATTGCGAGCCGATTTTCGTCGACTTGATAGATCGTCATTGTCCGATCGAACCGCAGTCGTTACCCGGCTGCGGCCCGAACACGGGAGAGACCGCTGAGCGTCACCACCCTGGCTGCGGAATACAGTCCGCCGTCACTATCCGATTTCTTTCCTCCCGCGGTGCTGTTCGAGGGGACCCCGTTCGAGCTCGACAGGCTGATGCTCATCCGCATCCTGATGTCGGCGATTCTGATCATCTTCATGGTGGTTGCCCTCCGCAGCCCGAAGATCGTTCCGCGTGGTCTTCAGAACGTCGGCGAGATCGCTCTCGATTTCGTTCGGATCCACGTCGCAGAAGATGTGCTCGGTAAAGAACAGGGTCGTCGATTCCTGCCCGTCATCATGACCATCTTCTTCACGGTGTTCGCGGTGAACGCGAGCGCTGTCATTCCGTTTCTGAACATCTCGTCGAATGCCCGCATCGGTCTACCGATCGTGCTCGCTGCGGTCGCGTACGTCGCGTTCATCTACGCAGGTGTCAAGAAGTTCGGTGTCGGGAAGTTCGTCAAGGGCACCATCGTCATCCCGGGCATTCCGCCGGCGATGCACGTGCTGCTGATCCCGCTGGAGTTCGTCTCGAACTTCGTACTCCGTCCGTTCACACTGACGGTGCGTCTGCTCGCCAACATGCTGGCCGGCCACATCATGCTCGTGCTGTTCTTCAGCGCGACCCAGTTCTTCCTCTTCGAGGCGTCGGCCGGGCTGAAGATCTTCGCAGCACCCTCGCTCATCATGGGCTTCCTGTTCACGATGTTCGAGATGCTGGTGATCTTCCTCCAGGCCTACATCTTCGCGCTGCTCACGGCGATCTACATCGATCTGTCGCTGCACGCCGACTCGCACTGACCGACCAACTGACCGAACCAGCTACACCGCCACCTCCGACACCCGGATGTGGACCGAAGAAAGGGAACGGAAAACCCAATGAGCCTTGAAGTTCTGGCCCAGGCGCAGGAAATCACCGCAAGCGGATACGGCGCCATCGGCTACGGCCTCGCAGCCATCGGCGGCGGCATCGGCCTCGGCCTCGTCGTCGCCAAGAACATGGAAGCAACCGCTCGTCAGCCCGAGCTGGCCGGTCAGCTCCGTACCACCATGTTCCTCGGCATCGCATTCACCGAGTCCCTCGCCCTGATCGGCCTCGTCGCCGGCTTCATTCTCTGAGAGCGCGATGACAAACGCGATTACGTTGCTGGCGGCGGAGGGGGAGGAGTACAACCCTCTTCTGCCCGCAACCTACGACATCGTTTGGTCGATCGTCTGTGTCGCGGCAATCGGCTTCCTCTTCTGGAAGTACGTGGTGCCGCGCTTCACCAAGGTTCTCGCTGAGCGTTCCGAGCTCATCGAAGGCGGAATCAAGAAGGCCGAAGAGGCACAGGCAGAAGCCAAGGCTGCTCTCGAGCAGTACCACGCTCAGCTGGCCGACGCCCGTTCCGAGGCCGCGCAGATCCGCGAGGAAGCGCGCACCCAGGGGCAGGCGATTCTCGCCGAGATGAAGGAAAAGGCGCAGGAAGAAAGCGACCGGATCGTGGCCGCAGGTCACAATCAGCTCGTTGCTCAGCGTCAGCAGATCGTCACCGAACTTCGGGGAGATCTGGGACGCACGGCCGTCGAACTCGCTGAGAAGGTCATCGGAGAGCAGTTGTCCGACGACGCGAAGCGTTCCAGTTCGATCGATCGCTTCCTCAACGAGTTGGATTCCGTCACCGCGGACTCCGCATCCGGAAAGTGAGTCGAACCATGTACGCAACTTCTCGTGAGGCACTCGCCCGCACGCGGTCGGTTGCCCACGAAGCTCTGGGGTCCGCGTCGGCAGGCGAGGCAACAGCCGTCGCTGCTCAGACCGGTTCCGAGTTGTTCGCCGTCGTCGAGACTCTCGACGCGCAGCGCACGTTGCGTACCGCTCTCGCCGACTCGTCGGTCGAGGGCGTTCGGCGAAGCGATCTGGCCGGAGAGGTCTTCTCCGGCCAGGTGTCGAGTGCAACGGCGACGATCGTCAAGGCCGCTGCCGGCGAAAGCTGGTCCACCGCTCGCGACCTGCTGAACTCGCTGGTCGAGCTGGGACGTGAAGCTCTGCTTCGCGCCGCGGCCGATCAGGATCAGTTGGACACGGTCGAGGACGAGCTGTTCCGCCTCGGGCGGATCGTGGCAGGAAACCCGCAGCTCGAGCAGGCCCTCTCGGATCGCTCGAAGCCCGCGCAGGCCAAGCGTGAACTGCTCGGCCGCCTGCTCTACGGCAAGGTCACCGCGGTCACCGAAGCGCTTGCAGTTCAGGCTGTGACGCGTCCGCGAAAGGCTGCTCCCGCCGACGTACTGAACGGACTGGCCGACCTGGCTGCCGAGCAGCGCGACCGCGCGGTTGCCCACGTCCGCAGCGCAGCACCACTGAGCGACAGTCAGCTCGAGAAGCTGACGGCCACCTTGACCCGCACGTACGGCAAGCAGGTCACGGTGCATGTAGAGGTCGATACCGAACTGCTCAGCGGACTTGTCGTTCGTATCGGCGACGAGGTCATCGACGGTAGCGGGGCAGGCCGCCTCGCTGCATTGCGAAAGACGCTCAAATAGTCCGACACGGACACAGTAACGAGAAGAAGCGTCTCGACTTTCGAGACATTTCACCCCGCGATCATTTGAAGGAAGAGCAGGAAACACTATGGCGGAGCTGACGATCTCCTCCGACGAGATCCGTAGCGCGATCGATAACTTCACCGCGAGCTACTCACCGGAGTCTTCCCGCGAGGAGGTCGGCACGGTTACGGACACGAGCGACGGAATCGCTCACGTGTCCGGATTGCCGTCGGCGATGTCCAACGAACTCCTGGAATTCCCCGGCGGAGTCCTCGGTGTCGCGCTGAACCTGGATGCCACCGAAATCGGTGCAGTGATCCTCGGTGACTACGAGCACATCGAAGAAGGCCAGGAAGTCAAGCGCACCGGAGACGTGCTGTCGGTCCCCGTGGGCGACGGCTACCTCGGCCGCGTCGTGGACCCCCTGGGCAAGCCCATCGACGGCCTCGGCGACATCGAGTCCTCCGAGACCCGCGCCCTCGAACTGCAGGCTGCCTCGGTGCTCGAGCGTCAGCCCGTCGAGGAGCCGCTGCAGACCGGTATCAAGGCGATCGACGCCATGACTCCGATCGGCCGCGGCCAGCGTCAGCTCATCATCGGCGACCGCAAGACCGGCAAGACCGCGGTCTGCATCGACGCGATCCTGAACCAGAAGGCAAACTGGGAGAGCGGCGACGAGAAGAAGCAGGTTCGCTGCATCTACGTCGCCATCGGCCAGAAGGGCTCGACGATCGCAGGCGTCAAGGCTGCACTCGAAGAGCAGGGCGCACTCGAATACACGACCATCGTCGCGGCTCCCGCGTCCGATTCGGCCGGCTTCAAGTGGCTCGCCCCGTACACCGGCTCGGCCATCGGCCAGCACTGGATGTACCAGGGCAAGCACGTCCTCATCGTGTTCGACGACCTGACCAAGCAGGCCGAGGCGTACCGCGCCATCTCGCTGCTGCTGCGTCGTCCGCCGGGCCGCGAGGCATACCCCGGTGACGTCTTCTACTTGCACTCCCGTCTGCTGGAGCGTTCGGCGAAGCTGTCCGACGAGCTCGGTGGCGGATCTTTGACGGCTCTGCCGATCATCGAGACCAAGGCCAACGACGTCTCGGCATACATCCCGACCAACGTCATCTCCATCACCGACGGCCAGGTCTTCCTGGAGTCGGACCTGTTCAACAAGGGCGTCCGTCCCGCGATCAACGTCGGTATCTCGGTGTCCCGAGTCGGCGGCGCGGCACAGACCAAGGGCATGAAGAAGGTCTCCGGATCTCTTCGCCTCGAGCTCGCTCAGTTCCGCGAGCTGGAAGCCTTCTCTGCGTTCGCGTCCGACCTCGACGCGGCCTCCAAGGCTCAGCTCGAGCGCGGCGCACGTCTGGTCGAGCTGCTCAAGCAGGATCAGTACGCCCCGGTTGCCGTCGAAGATCAGATCGTCTCGATCTGGCTCGCAGGGCAGGGAACGTACGACTCGGTTCCCGTCGGCGACGTGCGTCGCTTCGAGACCGAGCTGCTCGAGGACCTGCACCGCAACGCCAGCGGCGTCTACGACAGCATTGCCGGTGGCAAGGCTCTCGACGAGGACAACCAGAAGGCACTGACCGAGGCGACCGAGAAGTTCAAGGCCGGATTCGTCGACTCGGACGGCAACCGCGTCGTCAACGAGGCCGAGGCAGACACTCTGAACGCCGACGAGGTCAGCCAGGAGCAGGTCAACGTCACTCGCAAGACAGTCAGCAAGTAGGCCTGCGATGACAGATGCCAAGACGAGCACAGAAGGGAGCGTGAACAGCTAGATGGCAAGCATTCTCGAGCTTCGCTCCCGCATCAAGTCGGTCAACTCGACCAAGAAGATCACCAAGGCACAAGAGCTGATCGCGACATCGCGAATCACCAAGGCTCAGGCTCGCGTTGCCGCATCGAAGCCGTATGCGGAAGAGATCACCAAGGTGCTCTCCGCGTTGGCGAGTGCATCGAGCTCGCTCGATCACCCGCTGCTCAACGAGCGACCCGAGCCCAAGCGTGCCGCGGTTCTGGTCGTGACCAGCGACCGCGGTATGTGCGGCGGCTACAACTCCAACGTGCTCAAGGAGACGGAGGAGCTGTTCCAGCTGCTCCGCTCCGAGGGCAAGGATCCGGTCATCTACGTCCTCGGCGCAAAAGGCCTGGGCTACTACACATTCCGCGAGCGGGACGTGAAGGGTGCCTGGACGGGCTTCTCTCAGGAGCCCGGATACGCCGACGCGGCCAAGGCCAGTAGGCACCTGGTCGAGCTGTTCATGGCCGGCTCGGGCACCGAGGTCGAGGCTCCCAACGGTGAAGGCACCGTCGAGGGCGTGGACGAGTTGCACATCGTCTACACCCGCTTCGTGTCGATGCTCACGCAGAAGCCCGAAGTTCGCCGTATGGCACCGCTCGAAATTTCGTACACAGACGAGGAATTCGAGATGGGTGCGGATGCGCTGAGCGACTCACCGACCGCAGATGTGCAGGCACAGTACGAGTTCGAGCCGGAAGCGGGAACTCTGCTCTCGGCGCTGCTGCCCAAGTACATCAGCACCAGGATCTATGCGTCGTTGCTCGATGCAGCAGCGTCGGAGTCCGCGGCGCGTCGTACCGCCATGAAGGCAGCGACGGACAACGCGAACGAATTGGTCGAGACCTTGAGCCGTCAGGCCAACCAGGCTCGGCAGGCCCAGATCACCCAGGAAATCAGCGAAATCGTCGGTGGCGCCAACGCGTTGGCCGACAGCGCAGGAAGTGACTAAGCAATGACCGCAGCAGTAGCCCAAGAGAACGCGAGCGGAGCGGACACTCAGTCCGGCCGTGTCGTTCGGGTCATCGGCCCCGTTGTGGACGTCGAGTTCCCGCGCGGCTCGATTCCCGCACTGTTCAACGCCCTCAACGCAGAGATCACTCTGCCGACCGTGGCCAAGACCCTGACGCTCGAGGTTGCACAGCACCTCGGTGACAACTTGGTTCGCACCATCTCGATGCAGCCCACCGACGGACTCGTCCGCGGCACTGCAGTCATCGACTCGGGCAAGCCGATCTCGGTTCCCGTCGGTGACGTCGTCAAGGGCCACGTGTTCAACGCCCTCGGTGACTGCCTGGACACCCCCGGACTCGGCCGCGACGGCGAGCAGTGGGGCATCCACCGCAAGCCACCAGCCTTCGATCAGCTCGAGGGCAAGACCGAGATCCTCGAGACCGGCATCAAGGTCATCGACCTCCTGACCCCGTACGTCAAGGGCGGAAAGATCGGTCTGTTCGGTGGTGCCGGCGTCGGCAAGACCGTTCTGATCCAGGAAATGATCACCCGTATCGCACGCGAGTTCTCGGGCACCTCGGTGTTCGCAGGAGTCGGCGAGCGCACCCGTGAAGGCACCGACCTTCACCTCGAGATGGAAGAGATGGGCGTCCTCCAGGACACCGCCCTCGTCTTCGGCCAGATGGACGAGCCGCCCGGCACGCGTATGCGCGTGGCGTTGTCGGCACTGACCATGGCGGAGTACTTCCGCGATGTTCAGGGACAGGACGTTCTTCTGTTCATCGACAACATCTTCCGCTTCACGCAGGCAGGTTCGGAGGTGTCGACCCTTCTCGGTCGTATGCCGTCGGCCGTCGGTTACCAGCCCACGCTGGCGGACGAGATGGGTGAGCTCCAGGAGCGCATCACCTCGACCCGTGGACGCTCGATCACCTCGCTGCAGGCGATCTACGTTCCCGCCGACGACTACACCGACCCGGCTCCGGCCACGACGTTCGCGCACCTCGATGCGACGACCGAGCTCTCGCGTCCGATTTCGCAGATGGGTATCTACCCCGCTGTGGACCCGCTGAGCTCCACCTCGCGCATCCTTGAGCCCGGCATCGTCGGTGCGGAGCACTTCCGCGTCGCCAACGAGGTCAAGCGGATCCTGCAGAAGTACAAGGAGCTGCAGGACATCATCGCCATCCTCGGTATGGACGAGCTTCAGGAAGAGGACAAGGTTCTGGTCGGCCGTGCACGCCGCCTCCAGAAGTTCCTCGGCCAGAACTTCATCGTTGCCGAGAAGTTCACCGGCGAGGCCGGTTCGGTCGTGTCGCTCTCCGACACCATCGAGGCATTCGACAAGGTCACCAAGGGTGAGTACGACCACCTTCCCGAGCAGGCCTTCAACAGCTGTGGTGGTCTCGACGATGTCGAGGCAGCCGCGAAGAAGATGGCCGGAAAGTAGACCGACGTGACTTCTTCCGAGAAGAGCGGCATGGAGGTCTCCCTGGTCGCTGTGGAGCAAAAGCTGTGGTCCGGTACCGCGACCATCGTCAGCGCTCAGACCACCGAAGGTGAGATCGGCATCATGCTGGGCCACGAGCCTGTGCTCGGGCAGTTGATCGAGGGCGGCACGGTGTCGATCACGACCACGGACGGCGAAAAGCTCATCGCAGCCGTCCACGGTGGATTCCTGTCGGTGACCGGCAAGACGGTCACCGTGCTGGCAGAATCGGCCGATTTCGCCGACGACATCGATGTCGAGGCGGCACGGGCTGTAGTGGCAGAGAACGGCGACGACCTCGAGGCCATTGCTGTGGCCAAGGGTCGTGTCCGCGCTGTCGAGCGGTCCTAGGTACACGAGAAGCCGCGACGAGACCTGCGATGCACTACGGATTGATTGTTCTGATCATTCTGGTTGTGCTGCTCGCAGGGCTCGTCGCGGCTTTTGCGTACCGTCTGATGGTTCTACGGCGAGGGGGAACCGCCGCGATCATGCGGGTGTTGCCGACGGACGGTGGTGCCGGTTGGCGTCACGGCATCATTCGGTACGGAGACAACACACTCGTATTCTTCAAGCTGTCCAGTCTTCGCCCCGGCCCCGATCATCGGCTGGGTAGGCAGGACATTCACGTGGGTGATCGACGAGCCCCACGAGACACCGAGTTCGACATCATGACACCGGACATCGCCGTGTTGGAACTGTCCGACAATGGTAAATATTTCGAGATCGCCCTCGACAGAAGTGCGTTGACCGCTTTCCTGTCCTGGGTCGAATCTCGTCCCTCCGGCCGATCGCGTCGCCGCCGACCGGCGGCCTGATCAGCTCTCGCCGGTAGTCGGGTCGCTCGAAGCGCGGCTCGACCCGGGAACCCACTGGACGTCGCCCTCGGGGTTGGCGTATCGGCTCAGAATGAACAGCAGATCCGAAAGCCGGTTGAGGTATTTCGCCGGCAATGCACTCGTTGTTTCCGGGCTCGCGTGCACCGCAGCCCATGCCGACCGCTCTGCCCGTCGGGCCACCGTTCGCGACACGTGTAGCAACGCTCCCAGCGGCGTTCCGCCCGGCAGAATGAACGACGTCAGTGCGGGGAGATCCTCGTTGAACTCGTCGCACCAGCCCTCGAGCCGGTCGACGTAGCTCTGATCGATGCGCAGAGGCGGGTACTGCGGATTCTCGACGACCGGAGTCGACAGATCGGCCCCCGCGTCGAAGAGATCGCTCTGGATGGTGCGGATCACCGAATGGACCGATTCGGGCGGGTTGCCGAGTGCGAGAACCACACCGAGGCTCGCGTTGGTCTCGTCGCAGTCCGCGTAGGCAACGAGTCGTTCGTCGTTCTTGGACACCCTCGAGAAATCACTCAGCCCGGTGGTCCCGTCGTCGCCGGTTCTCGTGTAGATGCGGGTGAGGTGGACGGCCATGCGCGCTACGGTACCGCGCGGGTGTCGGCCGGTCCCGCTGGCTACGCTGTCGAGGTGAGTGAACGCTTTTTGGTCAACGGTGGAAATCGCCTCGTCGGTGAGGTGGCGGTCGGTGGTGCGAAGAACAGCGTCCTCAAATTGATGGCGGCAGCGCTGCTGGCAGAGGGCACCAGCACGATCACCAACTGCCCCGACATCCTGGACGTGCCACTGATGGCAGAGGTGTTGCGCGGGCTCGGCTGTGAGGTCGAGTTGGAGGGATCGGTCGTTCACATCACCACTCCGGCGATGCCGAAGTATCACGCCGATTTCGCGGCGGTTCGCCAGTTCCGAGCTTCGGTGTGCGTGCTGGGGCCGCTGGTTGCGCGGTGCAAGAGAGCTGTCGTCGCTTTGCCGGGCGGAGACGCGATCGGGTCGCGTCCCCTCGACATGCATCAGTCCGGTCTTCAATTGCTCGGGGCACGCAGCGAGATCCAACACGGATGTGTCGTTGCGGAAGCAGACGAATTGCGCGGCGCGAACATCAGACTGGCGTTTCCGTCCGTCGGTGCCACCGAGAACATCTTGATGGCCGCAGTCCTCGCCACCGGGGAGACTGTGATCGACAACGCCGCGCGCGAGCCGGACATCGTCGACGTGTGCAACATGCTCAACGAGATGGGTGCCGACGTCCGCGGTGCAGGCACCTCGACTTTGACCATTCGTGGTGTGAGCTCGCTGAAGCCGACGACCCATCGGGTGATCGGCGATCGCATTGTCGCCGCGACGTGGGGAATCGCCGCTGCCATGACTCGTGGGGACGTGCGAGTCCGCGGTGTGAACCCCAAGCACCTGTCGTTGGTGCTGGACAAATTGAGGTCCGCAGGCGCCGAGGTCACCAGCGAGCCCGACGGGTTCCGCGTCGTGCAACACGAGCGACCGCGGGCGGTCAATTTCGCGACGCTTCCGTATCCGGGGTTCCCGACCGACCTGCAGCCGATGGCAATCGGACTCGCGACCGTCGCGGACGGCACGTCGATGATCACCGAGAACGTCTTCGAGGCACGATTCCGGTTCGTCGAGGAGATGATCAGGCTCGGGGCCGATGCGCGCACCGATGGCCATCACGCCGTGGTTCGCGGTGTGCCACAGCTGTCCAGCGCACCGGTGTGGTCCTCCGATATTCGGGCCGGGGCCGGCTTGGTTCTCGCGGGACTGGTGGCCGACGGTACGACGGAGGTGCACGACGTCTTCCACATCGATCGCGGTTATCCGCGATTCGTGGAGAACCTGAGTGCACTCGGTGGCAGCATCGAGCGGGTCAGCTGAGTAGCACAGCTTCCAGCGCCTCGACCAATATGCTTATCGCATAGTCCAATTCGTCGTCGGAGGCGGAACCGTATCCGACGACGATCCCACCCCGGGCTGTGTGCGAGCGGGTCGAGTGTTCGAGCGTCGGTACGTCCACGCCCCTCGCGGCGCATGAGGTAGCGACGTCGCGCGCTGCGGCAGTGTCGAGTAGCAACACGGTATGCAGGCCGGCTCCGACTCCGCGAAGTTCGCCGAACCTGGCCAGCGCGGCCGCGACCAGGCGGTCGCGGGCTCGATAGAGCCGCCGGGCCGTTCGGACGGCTCTGTCCCATTCGCCGTCGCGCAATATGGACGTCATCGCATGCTGGACGGGAACCGAGGGGTGATCGCCGATCAAGCGGCGCGTTGCCGAGATGCGGTCGACCATCGACCGAGGTGCCACCATCCAGCCGAGACGGATCCCGGCACCGAGGGTCTTGGATACGGTGCCGAGGTACACGGTCCGGTCGGGTGCCAGTTCGGCCACGGTGGGCAAAGGTGCTACGCCGTAACGGAATTCTGAGTCGTAGTCGTCCTCGATGATCATGGAATCGTTGCTGTGAGCCCAGTCTGCCAGCGCACGTCGACGGCCGATGGGCATGAATGCGCCGGTCGGGTATTGATGCGACGGTGTGACGTACACGGCCGGTGTTCGTGGGGGAGTCGAGTCGAGTTGTTCGACGATCAGGCCATCGCGGTCGACGGGGACGTCGTGCAAGGACCACCCGCGATGCGTCGCGAGCTCAGCGGCGGATTTGTAGCCTGGATTCTCCAGTGCCAGAACGTGTTCGACCGACTCGGCAGCGGAAAGCGCACCCAGGGCCAGGTCGAGGCCGTGAATGCTGCCCGTCGTGATCACGATCGACGCCGGTGTGGTGTGCAGTCCGCGTGCGCGGCGGAGTAGATCGGCGACGCGAGTCCTCAGTTCGAGCGTGCCGGCGGAATCGGGATACTTGCCGGGAGGCGGTGTGCCGCCGACGTCGCGCCACGCGCGCTTCCAGGCATCGGATGCCGAGGGTGGAGTCCACGGGATTCCTGGACGGAGCGATATCCGCGGGGGTGTTCCTGGTGTGGTGTGGGTGCTCGACGCCATCGCAATCGATCGAGGTGCGCGGGGGATGCGTCGGACATAGTTACCCGAACCGCGTCGGGCATCGAGCCAACCTTCTGCGACAAGCTGTTCGTAAGCCTTCTCCACGACTGCACGCGCGATGCCCAGATCGACGGAAAGTGCTCTGGTACTGGGTAATCGAGAATCGGGCTGCAGGTCTCCGTCGTCGATTGCGGACCGTATGCGATCCGCCAGTTGGACGGGCAACGTCCGAGCGTCGGTGCGATCGATGGTGATCGACAGGGAGATCGGAAGCATGGGGTCGTGGTCTCTTTCGGTATCCGCGTCGAAGTGGCCTGAACAAAAGTAGCTCTATTGGACCATGACGAAAGGCCACTCAACCCGCATCCTGGAAACCATGACAGTCGACGACGTGCCTCTTTCCCCGACAGTGCGAACGGTAGTGATCCGGGGGAGGCATCGTGCCGGCCTCGAACGCGCAGCGCTGCTCGACGTACTGCGCTCGGCGCGCATATGCCACATCGGCGTGATCGTGGATGGAGTGCCGCGCGTCGTACCTACCGTGTTCGGCGTGGATCCCGCCGGTCCGGACAGGGAAGGCACGCTGTATCTGCATGGATCAGTGGCATCACGCAGCATGATCGACGCTCCGGATCAGGACATCTGCGTCACTACGACTGTCGTCGACGGGCTCGTCCTGGCTCGATCGGCATTTCATCATTCGATGAACTATCGAAGCGCCGTTGTGGTCGGACGACCTCGCCGAGTGGAGGACGCCGACGAACGGATTAGAGCATTGGACGCGATCGTCGACCAGGTGGTCCCCGGAAGAAGCGTTCATCTGCGTCCACATACTCGGAAAGAGCTTGCAGCCACCGCGGTACTGGCGGTTTCGATGTACGAGGCATCGGTGAAGTCGCGGACAGGTGGACCGGTCGACGACGACCTCGACATCGAGCGGGGAGGCGTATGGGCCGGAGTTGTTCCGGTGTGGGAGGCGCTCGGCGACGCCGAACCTGCCGCAGATCTCGCGGGGGACGTTGCGGTGCCGGAGCACGTGGACGGTGTGCGCCGGAACGCGACTCGGGGGTGAACGATGTTGCCGCAGTGAAGGTTCGGGCTGTGGCTGGCATCACACGCGCACCCTGCAGCGTGTAGTGGGCGCGATGACCCGACGCCCCGGGCCCGAGCTGCGCGAATACCCCGCGAGCATGGGTCGACCTGCCGATTTGCGTTGGTGTGGTTGGTGGCGTAACTTTTGTCGAGTCAGAGCGACGGACACCGACCCGGTCTTCACGGACTGGGTGAACGAGGTTGGACGTGTGGCCTGGCAGGTTTTATCCCCCAAGAGTCGGGCCTTGTGTCCGAGACCAAGCTGGGATAGGCTGGAACAGTTGCCCTTGAGGCCGACGGATTGTGTGTCTGTGGGTGGAGAGTGTGTGCGTGTTCTTTGAGAACTCAACAGTGTGTCGATGAATGTCAGTGCCGAAATTATTTTGTTTTGGTGAAAGCATTCGATGTATCAGCCATCCGCTTGTGGTGGTTGTTGTCGGGTGTTGTTTGAAATGCTAGTTGAGTTTTTCTGCTAGTGATTTGACTTGATGTCTTTGACTGATTCGCGGTTCCTTTGGGGATCGTTGTTTCGCAGGTCTTTTACGGAGAGTTTGATCCTGGCTCAGGACGAACGCTGGCGGCGTGCTTAACACATGCAAGTCGAGCGGTAAGGCCTTTCGGG
>NZ_NOZF01000112.1:0-33722 GCF_002258565.1 Rhodococcus sp. 05-2254-6 | reverse complement strand
GGCGATGTCCAGGTTCGGCAGCCAGTCCGCTCCTCGTACGGTTCGGCCGAGCACCTCCTGGACGTTCTCGCCGGTCAATCCATCGCTGTATACCTCCTCGAGCAACGTGCGTACCATTTCGGCATGCACGTGCCCGGCCTGCGCCGAGTCCGAGCGGCCCAACGATTCGACGGCATCGTCGAACGCGACCGAATTCTGCGAGGCGACAGCAGCCAGCGCGTCGTTCGTGGCATCGGCGATGCGCCGAACTTCGGCGGGCCACTCGGCAGGCCAGGTGACGGGCATACGACTCGGGGGAGTCGACACGGGGGAGGAGTCGGTCATGACAGAAGTGTCTCATCGGACACCGTCACGGTTCCCTTTATCTGTTACCGGTGTTTATACTAAGTCTCGCACTGTGGCATCGGCCACACCTGCGAACGTGGAGGAGGTGGCTCGATGAGCGAACGGAAGATCGTCGCATCGGATCCCGGTGAAGTGATGCTGCAAGCCAGAAACGTCAAGTTCGACTGGAGCGATCTGCCGATGCACTGGGTGCCGGGCGATCCGTACACCACGCACGTACTCAACGTGCTGCATCTACTGCTGCCCGCCGGCGAGCACTGGTTCGTCGACACGTTCAAGGAAGCCCTGCCGTACATCGACGACGAGAAGCTGCGCGACGACGTCATCGGCTTCATCGGCCAGGAAGCCGTACACGCCGAGGCCCACACCGGCGTCCTCGTGCATCTCCAGGCCAAAGGACTCGACCCGACTCCGTTCACCGACCAGATGGAGTGGGCCTTCGGCAAGGTCCTCGGCTCCGATTCGGTGACCAGCCTTCGATCGAAGAACAATCTGGTCGAGCGCTTGGCTCTGATCGCCGCGATCGAGCACGTGACGGCATTTCTCGGTGACTGGGTACTCAACGCCGACGGTCTCGACCGCGCGGGCATCCACCCCACCATGCTCGATCTGCTGCGCTGGCACGGTGCCGAGGAAGTCGAGCACCGATCGGTCGCCTACGACACGCTGCGATACTTCGACAAGCGCGAGGTTCGCCGATTGCGCACGTTCGTCGTGGTCGTGCCGTTGATGGCCTACATCTGGATGCGCGGGATCATCTTCCTGATGAAGAACGACCCGGAGCTGCAGTCGGCCCCGAAGTCCGTCCGCAAGCCGCGCTCGGCACTGTGGCGGAAGTCGGTCAAACGCGGCACCCTGCCCGCGCTGACGCACGTCGGCCGCAGCATGTCGCGCTACCTCAAGAAGTCGTATCACCCCAGCCAGGAAGGCTCCACAGCTCAGGCCGTCCGGTACCTGGCGTCCTCTCCGGCCGCTCAGGCTGCAGCGAGGTGAAGCTGTCTTCACGACGCGTTCCGCGGCTGCTCCCCAAGGATGCGCCGCCGGATCTGCGCGGGCGCGGACGTCCTGATCGCTCGATGCAGCTGCTCGGTACGTTTCTCAACGGCTACATGCAGGCGGCGGCCGGAGCGGAGTACAACGATGCCGTCGCCGGCCACAACCCCGATTCAGCGCTGAAGTTGGTCGTCACCGAACGCGAGATCGTCGCCGAGGACAACGATGTCGCAGCCCTCACCCTGGCGTCGCCGACGGGTGCGCAGCTGCCCATCTGGCATCCAGGGTGTCATCTCGATCTGCATCTGCCCTCGGGGCGTCGTCGGCAGTACTCACTGTGCGGCAACCCGTCCGACCGCAGCTCCTATCGAATCGCGGTGCGTCGAATCCCCACCGGTGCAGGCGGATCCATCGAAATGCACGGACTGGAACCCGGCACCGAGGTCACCGTCCGTGGCCCTCGCAACGGATTCCCTTTCGTCGGTGAGGGCAGCGCTCTGTTCGTCGCCGGCGGTATCGGGATCACTCCCATCATCGCGATGGTCCGCGCCGCACGGATTCTCGGCATGGACTGGCAATTCGTGTACTGCGGTCGATCCCGCGACACCATGCCCTTTCTCGACGAGATCGAGAGCTGGGAATCGGACCGAGTGTTCGTCCGGACCGACGACGTGTACGGGTACCCCACCGAGGGTGAATTGCTCGAGCGCGCACCCGCAGGCGGTGCCGTCTACTGCTGCGGCCCCACCCCCATGCTCGACGCCGTCCGCCGCGACTTTCGCCGGTGCCCCTCCACCGCACTGCATTTCGAGCGTTTCGGCCCGCCGCCGATTCTCGACGGCACGCCGTTCGAGGTGCAGTTGATCAGCACGGGCGCCGTGCTCGACGTCGCCGCCGACGCCTCCGTGCTGACAGCGGTCAAGGAGCAGAAACCCAACGTCGCGTACTCGTGCCAGCAGGGCTTCTGCGGTACCTGCAAGGTACGGGTGCTCTCCGGTGAGCCCGAGCACCTGGAAAACAGACTGACGCCGGAAGAGCAGCGCGATCACATGCTCATCTGCGTTTCGCGCGCACGCAGCGGGCGTCTCGTACTCGATCTATAGAACGGAAAATAGTTGAGCAGCAATGCGGTTCGTACGACGGTCGTCAACGAGGGCATCCGCCTGGCGGTGTTCGAGAGCGGCAATCCCGACGGCGATCCCATCGTCCTCGTGCACGGCTGGCCCGATACTCATGAGCTGTGGAGCCACATCGTGCCGCAGCTGGAGGACCGCTTCCGGGTGATCAGCTACGACTCCCGCGGCGCAGGCGAGAGCTCGGTCCCCGCCGAGCAGTCGGCGTACAAGCTGGCCCGGCTCGCCTCGGATTTCTATGCCGTCGCCGATGCCGTCAGCCCCGACGCCCCGGTTCATGTGCTCGCCCACGACTGGGGTGCCGTGGAGGTATGGGAGGCCGCAGCCCAGCCCCAGGCGAAGGATCGAATCCGTTCCTACACATCGATTTCGGGGCCGAACCTCGATCACCTCGGTAAGTGGTCGCAGTCGCGGCTGCGCAAACCCACCCTCACCGGCATCAAGCAGGTGCTCGCCCAGGTACGCGCGTCCTGGTACACCGTCACGTTCCACATCCCCGGGCTGTCGACGCTGCGAATCAAGCGCCAGTTCGCCAAGGGCTGGCCCGCGTTTCTCGAAGAGTTCTCGGGCGTCGACCCGAAGCTCGTCACCCAGAACCCCACGCTGTGGTCCGATGCCACCAACGGCACCAAACTGTACCGGGCCAACATCATTCCGCTCCTGGGCAATCCACGTGAGCGGTACATCGACATCCCCGTGCACCTCATCGTCAACACCGAGGACGTCGCAGTGCGTCCGTACCACTACGACGACACCGGCAAGTGGGTGAAGAACCTCACGCGCAACGACATTCCGGCGGGACACTGGTCGCCGATCTCCCATGCCGACGACATCGCGAGGTTGACGAGGGAATTCATCGACTCGCTGGACTGATGTTCACGAATCACCCCGCCAGGTGCCCGCGCAGCGTCGACGCGGTGTAGTCGGCGCGAAAGGCCCCGCGCCGCTGCAGTATCGGAACCACCTGATCGACGAAGTCCTCCAATGAGTCCGGGTAAACCGGACACATCAGATTGAAGCCGTCGGCACCACGGCCGATCCACGACTGCATCTCGTCGGCAATCGATTCCGGTGTGCCGATCATCGTCGCGTGGCCTCCGCCGGCCGCGAGGGTACCGAGCAATTCCCGCACAGTCGGGGCGTCCTTCTCGACGATCCGCAGAATCGTCTCGTAGCGGCCCTGCGGTCCGGTGAACTCCGATGCCGGCGGCAGGTTCGGTACCGGAGCATCGAGTTCCCAAGCAGCGCAGTCCTGCCCGGTGAACATCGACAGCATCGCCAACGACTGCTCGGTGGGGAGCAGCCGATCCAGTTCCGCTTTCTTTCGGCGGGCTTCTTCCATGGTCGAGCCGATATAGGTCACCAGACCCGGCATGATCCCCACCGCCGCGCTATCGCGACCCGCATGGCGGATTCGCGTCTTCACGTCCCCGTAATAGCTTTGCGCTGCAACGAGATCGTAGGCGACGGCGTAGATTGCCTCGGCGTATTTCGCCGCCAGTTGGCGACCCGGCCCCGACGCGCCGGCCTGAAACAGCACTGGCCGACCCTGCGGCGAGCGCGGCACCGTCAGCGGGCCGTCGACCCGAAAGTGTTTGCCGTCGTGGTCGATGGCATGCACCTTGGCCGGGTCCGCGTAAGCACCGGCGCGATCGAGCGTCAACGCGTCGGCATCCCACGAATCCCACAGCGCCAGAGCCGTATCGACGAACTCCTCGGCGCGCGCATATCGCTCCTCACGAGCCGGGATGACGTCCATCCCGTGGTTGCGTGCTTCGGCGTCGAACATGGAGGTGACGACGTTCCAACCGGCACGGCCGCCACTGATGTGATCGAGCGACGCCAACATGCGTGCAGCGTGGAACGGGGTGTAGAACGTCGACGAGACCGTGGTGACGAGGCCGATGTGCGTGGTGGCGCGCGCGATGGCGGACAGCGTGGTGATCGGTTCGAGGAACCAGGTGCCTGCCCCGGCCGGGTCGCGTACCGAATGACCGTCGGCGAAGAACACCGCATCGAACTTGCCCCGCTCGGCCAGCTGCGCGAGTTCCTCGTAGTACGCGATGTCGCCGAGGTCCTCGACGCGCGAATCGGGGTGACGCCACGCCGCGCTGTGGTGGCCGCAACCGTAGAGAAAAGCGTTGAGATGCATGTCAGTCCTTGACCAGGCCACCGTCGACGACGAGATTCTGGCCGGTCACCGACCGCGCCCACGGCGAAGCGAAGAACAGCAGAGCGTCGGCGAATTCCTCGGGGGTGGTGACGCGTTGCAGCGGGGTCGAGGCGGCGATGAAGTCGAACACCTCGGCCGGGGTCGCGGAGCTGGCGTCGGTGGTGCGGAGCAGTCCACCCGAGACCATGTTGACGGTGATGTTGTCTGCGCCCAGATCGGCGGACAGAGTGCGGGTCAGCGAGAGCAGCGCCGCCTTGGAGGCCGTGTAGTCGTGGTACGGGACCACCGGATTCTGGAACAAATTGGTGCCCACGTTGATGATTCGTCCGAACCCCTCCTCGCGCATGCCGGGCAGTGCAGCCTGGGTGGTCAACAACGCCGCGCGGACGCTGCCCCGCAGTTGCGCGTCGAATCGCTCCCAGGTGATCGTGTCGGCTTTGGGCCGTGCGTCTCCGTCGAACGAGAAATCGGCCAGCGCGTTGTTGACAACGGTGGTGATCGGAGTGCCGAAATGCTCACGTGCCGAGTCGAACACCGTAGCCACTGCGCTCTCATCGGTCACGTCGCCCTGAACCGCGAAAGCATTTCCGCCGAGGCGATCAGCTAGCGCTTCGGCGGCCTCTTTGCTGTTGCGATAGTCGATCACCACGCGGGCACCTTGGCCGGCGAACGCCGCGGCGATCGCTGCTCCCAGTCCGCGTCCACCGCCGGTGACCAACACTGTCTGCTCGTCGAATTTCATGCGCCTCGCCTCTCGTTCGAGGTCGGGACCGTCACGAGGGGACAGGAATACCGCAACGCCACGACATTCCCTTCGCTGGTCCTAACCAGATCAGGTTCGACGGGTGTGTTCTCAGCCCTGACGGGCACCCCGTGTCGCGGTCGACTGTACCTGTAGCGGTTTCTCGCCGTGTCTTGTTTTCGCGCTAGAGAGACGAATGGAACCGAATGCACGCGTTCAGCCGATGACGGCCCAGCCGTGCGGCGGGACACTAACCCGCCCGTCGTGCAGATCCGCTTCGCCTGCGAGCACCTCGTCGCCCTGAACCGGGTAGTCGATGGCGTCGTCACCGAGGTTGAGCGCGACCGTCAGCGATTCGCCGTCGGCGTGCGCACGATAGAGCAGTGCGGTGTTGGTGAGTTCGAGCGTCTCGGTGCGCGCGGAGTAGAGCCACGGGTTGCGACGCCGTAGTGCGATCAGCTCCTGATGCACTCGGTACACCGGCCAACCGTACGGAGCGAGATTCTCGGACGTGTCGGGGTACTCCGGACGCACCTCGTCGTCACCGCCGACTCGATCCTCCTTGATGCCTCGAAACGCCTGCTCGTCGCCGTAGTAGATCATCGGCATACCGCCCACGGTGAACAGAACCACCAACGCGTGCAGCAGATGTCGCTCGTCCTCGATGACGCTGGCGATGCGGTTGACGTCGTGATTTCCGACGAACGTGGCGGGCACGAAGGCGTCGAGCCAGCCGTTGTGACGCTCGAGCGCATGGGAGAGCTCGAAGAAGTTGAGCTCGCTCAGGCCGCTCCAGACGGCCTTCCACAGCTCGTACTGAGTGACCGAGTCCAGTGTGGAGGCCGAGACGATTCGGTCGTAGTCGCCGTGAATGACCTCACCGAGAAAGTATGCGTCCGGGTGCTTTTCCCGAACCTTCGGCAACACCGCGGCCCAGAAACGCGGCGATACCGCATAGGCAGCGTCCAGCCTCCAGGCGTCGACGCCTCGCTCGAGCCAGTGCGACAGGACGTCCACGACGTACTGCTGCACATCCAGGCTCTCGTGATTGAGTGCGACCAGTTCGTCGTGGCCCTCGAAGTTGCGATGCGTCGGCTTTTCACCGGACCAATCGAGGTGGAACCACCCCGCGGCCTCGGAGTCCGCACCCTCGGTCAGCGCTTCCTGAAACTTCGGAAAGCTCTGCGCCACATGGTTGAAGACGCCGTCGAACATGATCTTCAGGCCGCGGGAGTGCGCCGCGGCGATCAGGGAGTCGACATCTTCGTCGGTGCCGAGCCGGCCGTCGATGTGGAAGTAGTCGACAGTGTCGTAGCCGTGCTTCTCGGACTCGAAGATCGGACCGAGGGCGATGCCCGACGCACCGAGTTCGAGCGCGTAGTCGAGCCAGTTCTCGATTCTGTTCAGCCGGTGCAGATCCGCCTGGGATTCACCGTCCCAGCCGTGCACCGGCGCTCCGGTGAAGCCGAGCGGGTACAGGTGCCACCAGATGGCGTGCTTCGTCCACTCCATCAGGACTCCATGATCGAGTCGCGGCCCAGCTCGCCCGCACCGGTATGACCGGACAGGCTCGTCACCAGGTCGAATTCGGCCAGCAGACAACGCAATACGTGCGTGACGCCCTCTTGACCACCGAGCGCCAGGCCGTAGAGGAACGGGCGGCCGAGTAGAACCGCATCGGCTCCGAGGGCAAGGGCCTTGGCCATGTCGGCTCCGGTGCGTACTCCGGAGTCGAACAGTATCGTCAGTTCGTCACCGACCGCATCGACGATAGACGGCAGTGCGTCGAGAGACGGCCTGGCACCGTCGATCTGACGGCCGCCGTGGTTGGAGACGACGATGCCGTCGACTCCGTGGGCCGCGGCCTCCCGGGCGTCGCCGACGGTGCAGATTCCCTTGAGCACGATCGGCCCACTCCAGTGTTCGCGCAGGAACGCCAGGTTCTTCCACGACAGACCGGGGTTGGGGAACATCTGTGCCCAATGCATCGCGGCGGCAACGGGATTCTCCTCGACCGACTGTCCCAGTCCGGCCTGGAACGCCGGATCGCTCAGGTAGTTCTCGATGCCGAGGTTGGCCAGGAACGGCAGGTAGCCGCGGTCCAGATCGGCAGGCCGCCAGCCCAGCAGCGTCGTGTCGAGCGTCAGTACCAGCGCGCTGAATCCGGAATCCTTCGCGCGCTGCAGGAAGCTCAGCAACACCGACTCGTCCGTCGGCCAGTAGAGCTGATACCAGCGCGGAGCGTCGCCACCCGCCTCGGCGATCTGCTCGAACGAGTGCGAGGCTTGCGTCGAATGTATGTACGGCACACCGAGTTCCGCGGCAGCGCGGACGGTGGCGAGCTCCCCCTCGGGGTGCGCGAGAGTCTGAATGCCCACGGGAGCGATCATGAGCGGTGCAGGCATGTCGGTGCCGAGCACGGTGCACGCGTGGTCACGGGCAGCCGCGCTGCGCAGCATCCGCGGCGTGATGGCCCAACGGTCGAAGGCAGCCCGGTTCGCACGAGCCGTCGAGCCGCTGCCCGCGCTGGCGACGATGTAACCGAGGGCCTCGGGCGAGAGCGTCTCGGCAGCCTGGTCCTCCAGCCTCGCCAGGTTGGTGGTGATCGACGGTGTCTGCTGCGCGAACATCCCGGCGGCGTAGATGCCGAGTTGGTGATCGCTGAAGTTGCTGGGCCTGGCCTCGGTCATCGTTCGACCCTACCGGGGCACCGCCGAGGATCGGGCGAGAAATGCGTCGAGCAGAGCCGAGCAACGCACCCGAGCTGCAGGTTCGGCGTCCGCGATGGCTCGGCGGATCTCGTGCACATCCACCGCATGTTCGACGCCGTCGCGGTCCCACGCCGCGGCCCACGCGTCGTAGGTGTCGAGGTCGATCTCGGGGTGGAACTGCAATCCGAGGTGCGGCCCGAGTACGAAGGCCTGCTGCGCGGCTTCGTTGCGGGCGATCACCGTGGCCTGCGGGGGAGCGGTGAATGTGTCGCCGTGGAACTCCATCCACGGTCCGGGGGCGATGAGCTCGGGCTCGGACGTCTCGACGTCGACGAATCCGTACTCGGGATGCTCGGATTTGCGAACGGTGCCGCCGAGTACCCGAGCGAGCAACTGTCCGCCGAAGCAGACACCCAGGATCGGGACTCCTGTGTCGATCGCCTCCCGGACGTACGCGATCTCCGGCGCGAGCCAGGCCAGCGTGTCGTCGTACGCGGCGTCGGGCGAGCCCATGACGACCAGCACCTGTGCGCCGAACAGTGGCGGCGGCGCGAGGTCGGGGCTGTGGTCGAAGGAGTGCACGTCCAACTGGAAACCCCTGGTGCGTAACTCGGCGTCGAGAGTACCGATGTCGCGTCGCGCGAGAGCCGGGTCCTGATCGTGGACGAGCACTACGGCGCGCGGGTCGTTCGTGTGTGTCACAGGGCTCCTTTACGGTGTTCGTGCACACCGTACGACAGACTGGATCCGATGCCACCTCGTAGACGCACAGCCCGATCCACCACTGCCCGCACCGTCAAGGCCGGGCAGAGCAGTGCTGCGCGAAAGTTCGCGGCCGCCAAGAACGGTGAGCCTGCACCGAAAAAAGCTGCCCCGAAGAAGGCCGCGCCACGCAAGCGCGCAGCGCCGCGCAAGACGTCGCCTCGCAAGACTGCTGCCCCCGATCTGCGGGTGCCCGATCCCGGTGAGCGCGTCTGGGTGCTGGACGTGCCGTTCGAGGATCGGTCGGCGGCGGGCGCTGCCGGGGCGCGCTGGTATCCCGGACCGCGGGTGTTCGCGTACTACGGCACCGAGTTGCCCGAGTATCTGCAGCCGTACGAGTCGATGCCGTACAGCCTGCAACGGTGGCTCGAGGACGATGCCAACGAGAACTGGCGAGACGAGGTGGTGCGGGAGCGCGCGATGCAGCCGCGTGAGACCCAACTCGAATCCGTTCGACGCCATCTCGCCGCCCTCGACGCGGGATTCCCGTACTTCGCGCAGATGGATTCGACGGGTCTGGGCAAGACGTTGGCGGTGTGCGAAGCCGTTCGGCAGATGTCGGCGGCCGAGATCGGCACGGTGCTGGTGGTCGCACCCAAGGGCGCGCTGCCGGGATGGCGGCGCACCATTGCAGACAGCGAGGCCGATATCGAGCCCTCCGAGCGCAAGCGCTGGCTGCTGATCACGTACCAGTCGACGAAGAAGCTCCTGTCCGTTCCGCCCGAGACCGACCTGGGCAAACGTAAACGGACACAGAACAAGCGGACCATCTCGCTCGGCGAGCTTCGATTCGACATCGATGTGGTGATCGCCGACGAATCGCATGCGCTGATGAACATCGAATCGCAGCAGTCGCAGATCCTCTGGCGATATCAGGAGGCAGCGCGCTCGGTGGTGTGGATGTCTGCCACGCCCGGTTATCAGCCCCTGCACTTCGCGTACATGGCTCGTGCGGTCGAGCGCAGCCGTGGGGTCGAGATCCTCGGCGACGAGGAGTATCTCGGCTACGCGGTGACGATGAAGTGGGCCGAGTTCCTCATCGAGTCGGGGTTCGCCGTCAAGGCAGGCAAGGCGACGACGGGATTGACGACGTGGCGGTGGGAGCCCGAGGACGCGGCCCGACGCGCCCGCGACATTGCGTCCGTACATGGGTGGCTGTCGGGAGGTGCTGTGCCGTGGTCGATTTCGCGTCCCTCGCCACAGACCCCACGCGAGCCGCTCGGCCAGGAACTCACCGCCGCGCAGAAGCGGCTGTACAACTCGGCGTGGGTGGACTACCGCAAGGAAGTCGGGCTACCGATCTGGAAGGCCGTCGGCGGCAAGCGCGTGCTGCAGAAGAACCCGAGCACCCGCGCCGCGACCCTGCGATTCCGCCAGAAGTGTTCGTACCTACGCATTCCCGCGTCCGCCGACCAGGTACGCACCTGGGTCAAGGCCGGCAACCAGGTGTTCGTCTCGATGTTCTACCGCGAGTCGGTCGCGGCGTTGGCGCAGACGCTTCGGGACGAGGGCCTCGAGGTCGCGGTCGTCGACGGGAGTATGAGCAGCCCGGATCAGGAGGCGTCGATCAGACGCTTTCAAACCGGTGACGCGTCGGTCATCGTCTCGACCACCACCAGTGCGATCAATTTGCACACCAACGAATTACTGCTCCCGGAGGGCACGGTCTCCACCCTCGCACCACGCGTGACGCTGATTCACGATCCACGGTGGACGCCCATCGACATTCGGCAGATCGAGGGCAGGGCCAACCGAATAGACAAGGACCACAACCACACGACGTCGACATGCTATTACGGCTACGCCGAGGGCACGGTCGAAGAAGAGATGGTGCTCACCGGTATCGAACGTATCGCTGACCTGGGATCGATCGTCGGGCAGGCGGATCTCATCGACCCCGAGGCGTTTCTCGCTGCGAAAGTGGACGCCGGAAAATAGCGACAATTGTGAGCGATCGTCCACGCGCCCGAGTAGGTTCGGTCCCATCGGCAATTCGTCGATAGCGGGCTCACAGTGGCACCAGGAGTAGTCATGATCGTTCTCGGAATCATCCTCGCCCTCATCGGCTATTTCGCCGGTATCTCGATCTTGACGACCATCGGCATCATTCTCGTGGTCGTCGGCGCGGTTCTGACGTTGCTCGGTTCGATGGGGCGCGCAGTCGGTGGCCGCAAGACGTGGTTTTGACCTACGAGTTAGAACACACGTTCGATTTCTGTTAGTCTGAGCGGGCCCCCGAAGTTGGCGATGCGGCCAGCGGAGCCACTTCGGGCGGTCCATATCGGACGGTAGACAGTGTCGAAGGCGGTTGCGCGCGATGGCATCCGACGAGCGCGACACCGACCCGGTTGCCGGATCGCTCTATCGCGTCGGCGATCGGTGGGCGGAACGAGCGCCTTCTCGCTGCACCAACGGCCATCCACTTGTCGCCGGTTCGGTGTTGGTGGGTTCACGTGCCTGTTCGTGCGACCGCGGACATCACCGCACCCATCAGTGTGAACGCTGTGGTGTCGTGCTGTTCACGCCGGAGCTACGCAACTCGTGCAGTGACGCCAGCTTCGATTCCCGCGCTGCGCGAACACAGTCGCCCGTCGTGGACAATCGACGGCATGAACAACAGTGAGCCCGTCGTCGATCTGGGTCAACTGAGACAAGATTTCACACGATTCATGATGAGCTACAAGTTCGGGATCGACGAGCTGATCACGAAGATCAACATCTTGAAGCAGGAATTCACCCACATTCACCGGTACAGCCCCATCGAGCACGTCTCGTCGAGGTTGAAGACTCCGGAGAGCATTTTCGAGAAGGCGCAGCGGAAGAAGTGCGCGCTGACTCTCGATGCGATTCGCGAGAACATCTTCGACGTCGCCGGAGTGCGCATCACCTGCAGCTTCATCTCCGACACCTATCGCATCGCCGACATGCTCAGCAGTCAGAGCGACGTGCGCGTCGTCGAGATCAAGGACTACATCGCGAACCCGAAAGCCAACGGCTACAAGAGCTTGCATCTGATCGTCGAGATTCCGGTGTTCATGTCCGATCGCGTCCAGCCGGTCCTCGTCGAACTGCAGATCAGAACCATCGCAATGGATTTCTGGGCGAGCCTCGAGCACAAGATCTTCTACAAGTATCGCGGGCAGATTCCGGAGACCCTGTTGGCGGAGCTGACCGAGGCGGCCGAGAGCGCCAACAAGCTCGACGAGAAGATGGAAAGCCTGCACGACGAGGTGGTCGAGCTGGGCGGCGAGGCGGAGAACTCCATCGCTCTCGGCGCGCTGCCTCCCATGGCTCTGCCTCCCGAGTTGCTGCACATGCTGCTCACGGCGCAGGCCGAGGCGATCGACCCCGATCGGGCTTGACGGCCACCACAACGAAAAACCCCGCTGCTCGACGGCCGAGCAGCGGGGTTCTCTTCTCGTATGCGCTAGCCGATGTGGACCGGAGTGTCCCCGACGGGCAGGTCGTCCTTCTTGGCACGGACCAGCACCAGCACGACCGGGCACACCAACGCGACCAGGATCGCGGCGGTTCCGAAGGCCCACGCGTAGCCCGACACCTCGGCTGCGAAAGCGTGATCGATGGTGGCGAGCACGAAGTTGCGGATCGGCTCCGGTAGCGCGGCCAGCATCTCGTCGCTGGGGATTTCCTGGCCGGCAAGAGCCTCCGCAGGAACTCCTGCGGGCGGCGTCGGTGCCGGGTTCTCGGCCAGGAACGTCGTCTTGGACGAGGTGTACACCGTGGTGAACACCGCTGCGCCGAGTGCGCCGCCGACCTGAAGCGTGGCGTTGATCAGCGCGGATGCAGCACCCGCATCGTGATCGGGGACGCCGATGAGAGCGACGTTCTGCATCGGCACCATCAGCAGGCCGAGACCGAGCCCGAGCAGTACGACTCCGGGGAGCACGTGCGTCCAGTACGAGGTGTCGACGCCGATCTGCGTGAGCAGCAGCAGGCCGATCGCCGAGACGACAGGGCCGACAGCCATCATCGGCTTGGGACCGATCTTGGGCACGAGCGCCGAGGCGATCGCGGCGGTGATCAGAATTCCGCCGGTCATGGGCAGTGACGCAACACCTGCGATGACCGGGCTCATCTGGAGCACTATCTGGAAGTAGAAGGTCAGATACAACGTGCCACCGAGTAGTGCTGCACCGATGACGGCGGACCCGATGTATGCGGCACCGCGGTCTCGGTCGAGCAGAACGCTCAGGGGGAGCAGCGGGTTGGCGGACTTGGATTCGACCACGACGAACGCGGCGAGCAGCGCGAGGCCGAGAGCGATGAAGGAGATGGTGGGTACCGTCGCCCAGCCGTCCTCGGCTTCGGTGAAGCCGTAGACCAGCGAGGCCAGTCCGAGTGCGACGAGGATCGCTCCGGGCAGGTCGTAGCGGGTGTCGCCGTGTGCCTTGCTCTCCTTGACCAGCGGGACTGCGGCGGCGATGGCAATGATGGCGACGGGGATGTTGACGAGCAGGCACCAGCGCCAGTTCGCGTACTCGGTGAGCACTCCGCCGAGGAGCAGTCCGACGGCTGCGCCGCCACCGGCGATCGCGCCGAACACGCCGAATGCCTTGGCGCGCTCCTTGGTGTCGGTGAACGTGACCGTCAGAATAGCCAGCGCTGCGGGTGCGAGCAGTGCCGCGAAGACGCCCTGACCTGCGCGTGCGATGAACAGCTGCCAGCCCTCTTGGGCGAGTCCGCCGACGGCGGAGGCAACGGCGAAGCCGGCCATGCCGACGATGAACGAGCGCTTGCGGCCCCAGTAGTCCGCGATTCGACCACCGAGCAGCAGCAGCGCGCCGAACGCCAGCGCGTATGCGGTGATCACCCAGGTGCGGCTGGTGTCGCTGATGCCGAGATCGATCTGCGCCTGCGGCAGGGCGATGTTGACGATGGTGCCGTCCAACACGATCGTGAGCTGCGTGATGGCGACGATGCAGAGCACCAACCAGCGGCGTTCGTAATTCGGATTCTCGGCCAGCGCCCCGCGTTCGGAGACCTGCGACATGTTTCTACCCCACTCGTACTCGTTGATTCTCTGGGCACGAAAAATGTCCCGACCGAAAAGGTAAGCGACGATGGACCGACTGTCAAACGAACTAGTTGGTTGGCGGTAGGGTGGCCGCCATGAAGCCTGACGCAAGCGCCACCCGCGCCCGCATCGTCGTCGCTGCCCGCGCAGAATTCTCCGAGCACGGCCTGGCCGGCGCGCGGGTCGACCGCATCGCGGTCTCGGCCAAGGCGAGCAAGGAACGCCTGTACGCATACTTCGGAGACAAGGAAGCACTGTTCCGGGCCGTCGTGGAAGACGGGTTTGCGCGCTTTCTGGAGTCGGTTCCCTTCACCGTCGACGATCTCGGGGGATACGCCGCGCGCGAGTATCTGCACCTCGCCGCTAATCCCCAGGAGCACCGACTGCTGCTGTGGACGCAACTTCAAGGCGGCACGGCGGTCGCCGGTGCCGACGACATTCATGCGGTGATCGCCGAGCGGCGAAACGCCATGGCGGCCGCACAGCAGGCCGGACTGATCTCCGACGCCTTCACCGTCGACGACCTGTTCACCATGATCTTCGGCATCACCTCCGCCTGGATGACCGCGCCCGGCAGCGACTGCGGACCCGTCGACGACGCCGAACACCAGCGTCGGGCGTCGAAAATCGAAGCAGCGGTCCGGCGACTCTGCGCTCCGTAGGGTTGTCTATCAATATCTAGCTTCGAGTGAAGAGTGACGAATAGTGGGGTAGCGGGCCGATTTTCCCGCAAACGCGCGCGCGTTCGCCATACGCGCGCGAATTCGACACCGATCCGTTGACGATTCCGAACGCGTCTGACAATTCCGCGCGCATCTGTTCCCTACGCGTACCCAGCCCAACTCACGTGAGCCCGCGGGCCGCCAGAATTGCCGCTTCACGGTCTGCCGAGAGCCCGACCGGTGGTCGCTCACTCCTCATCGGCGATCGACCTTTCAGCGATTGCAGCCACGTCCACGTGTCCGCGACGGTCTCCTGAATCGGTCGCGTCCGAAGCCCCGCGGCGAATGCCTTCGATACGTCGGATGCATGCAGCGAATCATGATCCGCGCCCGGCGGAATCCAGATCGGGAGCTCCGTCCACGGCTGCACACCTGCAGTGCGAAGCACGTCCGGCTCCACCCAGCACAAGCGTGCGTCGGACCGGGTGGCGGCGATGCAGCACTGCAGAAGCTCGCCGATCGTGGCGTGACCCGGCCGACTCACCACGTCGAATGCCCCGCCGAGACCCCGGGCGGCAGCGTCCAGACTCCAAGCGACCAGATCACGGGCATCGATGTACTGCAGTGCCAGATCGACCGGACCGGGCGCAAGCACATCCCCGGCGGGCTCGATTCTGTTCAGCCACCAGGGAAGTCGACCGATGTTTTCGTAGGGTCCCAGGATCAGACCGGCACGAACCAGCAACGCATCAGTTCCGAAGCCGGCGACTACGGCCTGCTCGCCGCCGAGCTTGCATCGCGCATAGTCCTCGCCAGACCCCTGCACCGTCGGCCAGGCCTCGGTAGCTCCCGCTTGCGGGGCGTCGTACACCGAACGGCTGGAGACATACACGTAACCACCGACTCGACCGGCGAGCAGCGCCGCCGACTGCGCCACCACGTCCGGCTCCCACGACCAGGTGTCGAAGACTATGTCCCAGTTACCTTCTCGGATCTCATTCAGTCCGTCGGGCGAGCGCCTGTCTCCCCGAAGTTGTGTGACACGAGGATCCGACGCGGTTGTGCCGCGATTGAGTACCGTGACGTCCCACTGCAGATCGAGAGCATGTTCGACGGCAGTTCGCCCCACGAAGTCGCTGCCACCGAGGACCAATAGCTTCATGAATCCAGTGTGCCGGTGAGCAGTCCGTCCGTTCTGCCGAACGCCCGGTTCGGATCTCTGCTGACAGCAGAGCGGCTCGGGCTACACAGGAAGCTTGCTGTGTCCCGTCTCCTTGATGGTCAGTACCGTCGCTACACCGATGACGCACACGCCCATGACCCAGTACGCCGGTGACATGGCATTGCCGGTCGATTCGACCAATTGTGCTGCAACGTAGGGGGCAGTTCCGCCTGCCGCGATCGTTCCGATGTTGAAGCCCAACGACACTCCGGTGTAGCGAACCGCCCGAGGGAAGAGTTCGGTGAACAGCGGGAAAGCCGGGACCTGCACCACACCGTTGAGCACCATGTAGACGAAGTAGACGACGCCGACGACGAGAATGCTCGACGTGGCACCGAGAATCATGAACACCGGCAGCGCAATGATCACGTAGGCCACATAGCCGAACAGCAGCACCGGTTTGCGGCCGAACCTGTCGGTGAGCATCCCACTCAGCGGGAATGTGGCGCAGGCCAATGCAATTGCCACAGCAGACGTCCAGTACACCGAATCTTTCGAGAAGCCGAGGTCGTTGATCAGATACACGCTGAAGTAGGTCAGTCCGATGTACCCGGATCCGTTCATGGCGATCGCAATGCCGACGACGCGGAGCACAGACCACGGTTGCTTCTTCACCACGTCGCTCAACGGGCTCTTGGCGACCTCGTTCTTGGCTGCCATTTCCTCGAACTCAGGGCTGTCCTCCAGCTTGAGCCGCACACGGAGGCATACGAAGGCCAGGGGCAGCGCCAGCAGGAACGGGATGCGCCATCCCCACGACGACATTTGTTCGTCGGTCGTGATCAGAGCCACGAGCCCGACGACGGCTGCGGCGACGGCGAAGCCGAGAGTCGATCCCACCGGCGTGAAGGACCCGAAGAATCCTCGACGGTTCGGCGGTGCCGACTCGGCGATGTAGGTTGCGGCACCGCCGATCTCACCACCTGCCGAGAATCCCTGGGCGAGCCTGATGATGACCAGCAGAACGGGGGCCAGCACCCCGACACTCGAGTGCGTCGGCAGCAGTCCGAGAATGCCGCAGGCAACACCCATGCACACCACGGTGATGACGAGGGCGTGCCGACGACCCTTGCGGTCTCCGAGCCGACCGAAGAAGATTCCGCCGAGCGGACGGGCGACATAGGCGACGCCGAACACGGCCAGGGTCGCGAGAATCGACACGCCTGGGCTGGTGGATGGGAAGAACAGCGGTGCGATGATGACGGCGAGGAAGCCGTAGACCGCGAAGTCGTAGTACTCGATGAGCGTACCGACACCTCCGGCCAGCGCAGCTCGACGCGCGGTCGTGGTGTCCGCCTTGGGCGGTGCAACTCCTGCGCGGGAGTGTTCGGTGTTCGTCATCGCGCTGATCCTTCTGTGAGTGGTTGCTTGCTTCGGTGTTCGGAGAGAAGAAGTTCGTACGAACCGCCCGCTTCGATGACGGCGACGGTTCGGGCATTCGGTGGATGGCCGGTGATCGTGGTGCCGTCCTGCTTCGACACCTCGGCCCGACGCCAGTCGAGTCTGACATCGTCGCCGACGGCCACCGCGTCGGATATCCCGGGAACGGTGATCAGGGGCATACCGTTGAAGGTCTCTCCACGCCAGAATCCAGGTGAGAACGATTCCGCCACAACGGCGCTGATGCCCAGGTTGCGCAGCGCGACCATCGGCGGATAGTGCGGATGTCCGTAGCCGAAGTTCCGCCCTCCGACGATGATGTCTCCGGGTCGAACTCGATCGACGAATGCCGGGTCGTACGCCGCCATGCAGACCGACCTGAGGTGGTCGGGGTCGTAGGACTTGATGTTCGCAACGCCCACGACCAGGTCGATATCGAAGTCGTCACCGAATATCCATGCGACCGCACCGTCGATGGCGTCGGGCGGGGGCGGGTAGGCGCTCATGACCCCACCTGCGCGATCGTGCCGGCGAGGGCGCTGGCCGCGACGGTGAAGGGCGAGCCCATGTAGATGTTGGCGTCGGAGCTACCCATTCGCCCGGAGATGTTGAGCACCCCGGTGGAGATACAGTTCTCGCCGGCCGCGAGGGGCTTCTGGTATCCGAAGCAGAAGTCGCAGCTCGATACCGCGATGTGTGCACCAGCTGACCGCAGGATGTCCAGCAGCCCTTCGCTTTCGGCTTGATCGTGCACCTTCTGGGAGGTCGGTACCACGTTCAACTCGACGCCGGGGGCGACGGTCCGCCCGTCGAGCACCAGTGCAGCAGCGCGCAGGTCCTCGATGCGGCCGCTGGCGCAGGATCCGATGAACGCCTTCGTGATCGGGATTCCGGCCAGATCGGCAGCGGTGTGCGTGTTGGCTGCGCGAGCCGAACCGGGTTGCACCACCTGCGGAACGATGGTCGACAGGTCGATGGTGTGGCGGGCGGCGTAGGCGGCACCCTCGTCGGGGAGCACGGGGGTGAACGCCTGCCGGGCGACGTCATGGGCGTAGGCGAGAGACAGTTCGTCGGGTTCGAAGATCGCCGAGACCGCGCCGGTGAACATTGCCATTCCGCAGAGACCCTGTCGGTGGTCGATCTTCATCGACCGCGCGCCGGGACCACCGAACTCCATCACCTGGTGGGCACACCCGTCGGCACCGACCAGATCGATGATCGTGTGAACGAGATCGCGACTGTCGACGCCGGGGCCGAACTCACCCACGAGGTCGAACCGGGTGGTCGCCGGAATGTCGACGTACAGCTGGCCGGTCACCCAGGCCTCGATCAGATCGCGCCTGATGCCCCATCCGAGAGCGCCGAAGGCACCGATTCCGCTGATGTGCCCGTCGAAGTGGACGAGGAAGTCTCCGGGCGTCGCGAGTCCGAGTTCGGCAGTGAGCTGATGGCCGATGCCACGCCCCTCGTGTAGCTCGATGCCGTAGAACTCGCACCAATCTCGCGTGACCTGGTGCACCTCTTGTTCTTTGGCATTCTTCTTGGTGAGCATGTGGTCGATGAAGACGACGTACCTGGATGGGTCCACGAGTTCGGTGATGCCGAAGTCGTCGCGCATCTGCCGGAACATCACGTCGGTGTAGCCGGGGAAGTCGTAGGCGATCATGCGAGCGGGCCGGACAGCGTGGTTCTCCCCGGCGTGCACCACATCGGCATCACAGGTTCGGCCGAGGATCTTCTCGACCATCGTCAGTGCGTCGGAACTCATACCGATCACGCCTTCGCGTCGACGGGCAGGTACTTGCGTTGTGCTGCTTCCACTTCCGGGAAGCCGATGAGATCGACGAACTCGTGGTGCTGCAACGCGTCGGCGCTCACGTCGGCCGGGGCTTCGCCGCCTGCGAGTCGGCGCAGAGCTTCACGAGCTGCTCCGGTGGCGGCCATCAGCACCTGGGTGGGCAGGAGAGCGAGTCGAACGCCGATCTGCCCGAGAACCTCGGGGGTGAACTCACGCTCGGTCCAGGTCGACGCGGTCAACGTCGCCATCAGCGGAACGCCTACAGCGTCGTGACAGCGAGCCCACTCGTCGGCGGTCTCGAAGGTCTTCGTGACGGGCATGATCATGTCGGCACCGGCGTCGACGTATGCGGTAGCGCGTCGGATTGCGTCGTCGCCACGAGCATCGGTGCGGGCGATCATCAGGACGTGCTCCGGCAGCGAATCCCGGACGGCCCGTACTTTGCCCGACGCTTCCTCGATGCTGATGAGGTCCACCGGCTCGCCAACGCAGATCGGGCACTTCTTGGGTGAGAGCTGGTCTTCCATGAAGACGCCCTGCACGCCCGCGGCAGCGAATCGGCCCGCGGTCCGCGCCGCGTTGACGGCGTTGCCGTAGCCGGTGTCGATGTCCGCGACGAGCGGGAGGGAGGACGCTTCGCCGATCGTGCGCACCGCCTGGAGGTTCTCGGTCATCGTGTAGAGCTCCGCGTCGGGCAGCCCGAGGGCCGCCGACACGGCGAAGCCGGATGCACACAGGGCCGAGAACCCGGCCTGTTCGGCCAGCTTCGCCGTCAGGCCGTCCCACACGCCCGGGGCGTACACGAGGCCCTGTTCGGTCAGATCTTTGAGTGTCGCGGTCATGAGCACCATCCATTTCGTATTGCGGAACGCATTCCGAAACTAGAGTGGTGGCGATCACAAGTCAAGGGGGGTTCGTAGGATGGCGGCAGCACTTCCCAGTCCGATCGAAGGAGCACACGTGGCATCGCCCACCGAGTCCGACGACCACGCCGGCCGCGACATCGTGGGCGCGGTGGTCAAGGCCTGCACGCTGCTCGATCATTTCGATACGACGCACCCCGTGTGGACGCTCAACGAGCTGACGACGGCAAGTCGAATGAACAAGACGACAGTGCACAGACTGATGACCACACTGATCCACGCCGGCTGGGTGGACCGGACGGCCGAGGGCTCGTATCGAATCGGCATGCCCGTGTTCGAGATCGGGTCGTCGGCACTGACCCAACTCGACATCCGCGGTGCGGCACAACCGTACCTGTCGGAGATTGCGGAAAAGTTCGGCGACACTGCGTATCTCATGGTTCCCGCAGACGAGGGAGCCGTGTGCATCGATCGCCATGAAGGGAGCAATCCCCTTGTGGTCGCGGGTATTTCCATCGGTTCGGTTCTCCCGTATCACGCCACCGCAGGCCCGATGGCCATGCTGGCGTTCTCAGCTCGGATTCGCGACCGCTGGCTCACCCAGGATCTACCTGCCTTCACGGATCGAACACCGACGGCGCCGGACGAGTTGCTGGCGCGCCTCGAACAGATCCGATCGAAGGGGTACGCACTGAGCAATTCGGACTACCTCACCGGCGTCGCGGCCGTCGGCGCACCGATACTCGGACGAGATGCCGCGGTAATTGCGTCGATCAGCGTTGGCGGCCGAGCGGAGACATTCGAGGGCGATGCCCTGAGCGCAAAGGTCGCGACGATTCTGGCCGCCGCAAAGGGTCTGTCTCGGGTTGCAGAGGCCCTACCTGCGCCAGGAGGAGAACATTGAAGTATCCGCATATCTATGAAATGGGCTAGAGAGTCGAATACTCATCTACCGATTCGTTCGATCAGTTTCATTGCGTCGAAGGGTGCGTAGCCCTTGATGTCGTTGTCGAAGTACACATGGACGTCTCTGCCCGTGGCCGTCCAGTCCGAGATCTTCGCAGCCCATCGATCGAGCGCCGCATCCGTGTAGCCGCTGGCGTACAGCTCCTCGTCGCCGTGCAGGCGGGCGTACATGAAATCGGCTGTGGGGGTGTCGACGTACGGGTACTTGCCGGCGGTGTCGGCGACGACGAACGCAATATCGTTCTCTCGCAACAACTCCACTGCCGCTTCAGAGGCGAAACTCTGATGCCGCGCTTCCACGCAGTGCCGAAGCGGCCGCGACGACGAAGCAGGCAACAACACTCGATCCTCGGCCAATTTGTCGTCCCTCATGCCCGCCAACGAGACCGCAGCAGAGACCGTTCGGGGCAACATGGCAAAGAAATCCGACATCTTCTGCGCGTCGAATTCGAGATTCGGCGGCAACTGCCACAGGAACGGTCCGAGCTTGTCGCCCAGCGTCAGCACCCCGGTGGCGAAGAAGTTCGCGAGTGCCGCCTCGACTCCGACGAGCCGCTTGATGTGGGTGACGTACCGACCACCCTTGATGGAGAACACGAAGTCGTCCGGCGTCTCGTCGTGCCACTTGGTGAAGCTCGATGGCTTCTGCATCGCATAGAACGTGCCGTTGATCTCGATCGATGTCAGATGTTCCGACGCGTACCCGAGTTCCTTGCGATGCGCCAAGCCCGCCGGATAGAAATCTCCTCGCCAGGGCGCGTACGTCCAACCGGAGATGCCGATCAGAACTCGGGGTCGACGCGACGCGGGCATGAGCAGACTGTAGACGGGCGCACAAGCAGGCACCGCAGGCCGTGATTGCCAACTAGCTGGCACCACCATCGCCACCGGACCATAATCGGTCTCTATGCGGTCGGGTGGACGAGCGGTGGTGTTGACGCTGGTCGCTGCCGGCGTGTGGCTCTTCGCGACGCCGTCGCTCGATCCCGGAACCGCGGACTTCGTCGCAACTCCGGCACCGGCCGTCGCACCCGTCGCCGAACCGCCACCCCTGACGCTCGAAGAGCTCACAGCTCGCGTCGATCCCACCGTTGTCACACTCTCGGCATCCGCAGGATTTTCCGGGGTCGCGGGCACGGGCTTCGTCGTCGCCCCCGACGGAATCGTGCTCACCAACTTCCACGTCGTCGAGAACGCCACCGACATCAGCGCAGTGCACATGGGCAACGGACTCATCTACGACGCCACCGTGTTGGGTTACGACAAATCTCGTGACGTAGCGGTCGTGCAGTTGATCACCGCGGCCGACCTGCCGGTGGTCGAGCTTGCCCCGGACCCACTTCCCGAGGTGGGTGATGCGGTGACCGCCGTCGGAAATGCCTCCGGTGCAGGGGTATTGGTCCCGGCGCCGGGAGCGGTGACCGCCCTCGATCAGCAGGTGCGTACGCGCAGTTCGGTGGACGGTTCGGGGAATACGTTGGAGCGAATGATTCGCGTCGATGCCGATGTGCGAGCAGGGGATTCGGGCGGGCCCCTCTTCGACGCCTGGGGTCGTGTGGTGGGCGTGAACACCGCGGGGTTGTCGGACGAGGCGCGCAACGGCACCGAGTTCACGCCGCCGCAGGCACCCGAGGCGTACGCCGTCCCCATCGCCGAGGCGGTCTCGGTCCTCGACCAGGTCCTCGCGGGCCAGTCCGGTGGCACCGTACATGTCGGTCCCACACCGTATTTCGGAGTTTCGGTGCGCGATGTGTCGGTTTTCGAGAACAAGCCGGCGATCGGTGCGGCCGTGGTATCGGTGACCTTCGATTCCCCGGCTGAGGTCCTGGGACTGTCCGCGGGGGACATCATCGTGACGTTCGACGGCACGGAGATCGGATCCTCGTCGGACCTGTCGGAGGCGCTGCTCGGACGTCGCCCCGGCGAGCCCGCCGTCGTCGAATGGGTCGATGACGCAGGCGTAACCAGCTCCGGCACAATCACACTCGCCGCGGGAATGCCGACAGCCTGAGGGTCAGTCCTGCAGCACCGACAACACATTGCCGGCCGGGTCGGTGAACCAGGCGATCAGCGGTCCGCCATGGCGAAAGATTCCCTTCTCGTCGGTACCCATGGCAGGAGTGGAGCCTGCGGAACGACCCTGTATGTCCGGATACTGCGCGAACACAACTCCTTTGGCGATCAAGGCGTCGACAGCGCTCTCGATATCGGCCACCGGAAAGTTCAGGATGGTGTACTGCGCGGGTACGTGCCCGGGACGCGGATAGACCAGCACGATCGTCCCGGTCCCCAGGTGCAGCTCGAGCATGCCCATCTCGTTCTCGGTGACCGTCAGTCCGAGCGTCTCGGCATAGAACGTGCGCGCCGCCTGCAGGTCGTTTACGCCGAATCCGGAGAACGGCTGCCTGGTCAGCTCCAAGGATGTCATCGTCGAATTATCGCGCTCCGGCACATGCCACGGGCCGATATCCGAGTAGCGTGGATCTCGTGACTATTCGCCTCGGTTACCAGATGCCCAACTTCAGCTACGACGGTTCGGTCGCAGAGCTCTTTCCCCAGGTCATCGCGCAGGCGCGCGAGGCCGAAGCGGCCGGGTTCGACACCGCATTCGTGATGGATCACTTCTACCAACTTCCCGGAATCGGCAAGCCCGACGAGCCCATGCTCGAGGCCTACTCTGCGCTGTCCGCGCTCGCGACGGCCACCGACACCATCCAGCTCTCCGCGCTGGTCACCGGCAACACCTACCGCAACCCGGCGATCCTCGCCAAGACCGTCACCACGTTGGACGTCGTCAGCGGCGGTCGCGCGATCCTCGGGATCGGAGCCGGCTGGTACGAACTCGAGCACCAGAGCTTCGGACTCGAGTTCGGCACGTTCACCGACCGTTTCGAGCGACTCGACGAGGCACTGCAGATCATCGAACCGATGCTCCGCGGCCAGCGTCCCACGTTCGACGGTCTCTGGTACCAGGTCGAGAACGCGATGAACGAGCCCCGCATCCGCGACGACCTGCCGATCATGCTCGGCGGCGGTGGCGAGAAGAAGACGTTCGGCTTGGCCGCACAGTTCGCCGATCACCTCAACATCATCTGCGACGCAAACGAATTGCCGCGCAAGATGGCGGCCGTCCAGGCCCGCTGCGAGGAAGTCGACCGCGACCCGAAAGACCTCGAGACGAGCTTCCTCGCGTTCGTCATCGTCGACGAGAACGGCGACAAGGCCAAGGAACTGCAGCGCGAGTTCGTGCTGAAGCAGGGCCTCGACCTGACGAACCTGTCCGAGGAGGACGCCGCGAAGGCCACCGATCGGCACTTCTGCGGAACCCCCGACGACGTCGCCGAGCAGGTACAGAAGCGGGTCCTCGATCAGGGCATCGACGGCATCATCATCAACCTGATCACCAACGGTCACCAGCCGGGAGCCGTCGAACTGGCAGGTAAAGCCCTGAAGCCGCTCGTCTAGAAATTTGCTCCAGCAGTAGCCGCGGGGGCGCGTGCGGTGGCATAGTTCCCCCGTGGCTCAGCTGAGGATGAACGGGCACCGCGTCTTGGTCGCCGACCTGACCGGCGACTCCCTGCGCGCGATGTCGGGCTCGATGGTGGCGTACGAGGGCGATGTCGCCTTCAAGAGCGCCGGTATGGGAGGCGGCGGCGGTTTTCGCGCCGCACTCAAACAGAAGGTGACCGGCGAATCGCTGTCGCTGATGGACGTGTCCGGCAAGGGCACCGTCTACTTCGCCGTCGACGCTCAGGACATCACCCTCGTCGAGGTTCAGGGCGACAACCTGCACGTAGAGTCGTCCCAGTTGCTGGCTCTCACAGGGCAACTGAAGACCGACATCAAATTCTCCGGCTTGCGCGGTGCCAGTTCCGGCCAGGGACTGTTCACCACCGTCGTCAGCGGGTCCGGCACCGTGGCATTGCTGTCCAAAGGTGGGCCGATCATCGCCCTCGCCGTCGATCCGCAGTATCCACTCGTCGTCGATCCCGACGCGTTCGTCGCCCATCGCGGCCAACTGAACCAGAGCTTCGTCACCGACGTCACGTGGCGCTCAGCCATCGGCGGCGGCAGCGGCGAGGCGTTCTCTCTCCGCTTCGACGGCCAGGGCGTCGTCTACATCCAACCCGAGGAGCGCTGACGTGCCACTCGAACTGGTCAACAGCAAAGTAGTGAAATCCGTTCTGGCACCGAATCAGAACGTGCTCGCGCGTCGAGGATCGATGCTCTACTACACCGGCGACGTTCGGTTCGTTCCGCACTCGATGGGCGGCGGCGCGGGTGCCATGCCGGGCATGGGCGGCGTTGCCGGCATGGCCGGCCGGATGATGGCAGGCGAGCACGTGGCGATGATGGCCGCAGAGGGGCAGGGCGAGGTCTTCTACGGTCACGCCGGGTTGTACATCGAGGTGATCCATCTCGACGGTTCGTCGATGCTCACCGTCGAAGCCGATCGACTCCTGGTGCACGACGGCTACCTCCAGAGTTCCATCGTGGCTCTGACCTCGCAGGGCGGAGTACGCGGAGCAGTGCGCGGCGCGATGACCGGACAGGGCTTGTTCACGACACAGCTGACCGGCCAGGGCAGCGTCGCGGTTCTCTCGCACGGGGGCGCAACTCCGCTGCAGATCGGACCGGATCACCCCCAGGTGGTGGTCGATCCGCAGGCGTACGTCTGCCACATCGGCAACATCAACGTCGACATCTCTGCGAACGTCGGGTGGCGCGACGCCGTCGGCAAGGGCAGCGGCGAGGCGATCCAATTGAAGATGACCGGCATGGGCACCGTATGGGTGCAGGCGTCCGAGCAGAAGTTCTAGGGAGCACTGTCGTGGAAATACACACCCCGTACACCCTCCCGGTCAACGACAACGTTCCCGGCAACGACTATGCGTTCTGCGTCGAACTCGCAGGCCAGCCGTGGTTCACGTCGAAGGGCGCGATGATCGCGTACTACGGCAACGTTCGCTTCGAGCCGCTCGGGCAGACGTCCATGCCCGCCATCGTCGCGGCGCGGTTCTCGTCTCCGTTGTACTCGAACGACTGGGTACTCGCGCAGGGTCAGGGCAAGCTGATCCTCGGCGATCGCGGTTTCAATATCAACAGCTACGACCTCGACGACGGCAACCTCACCATCCGGGCGGCGAACCTCCTTGCGTTCGAGCCGACTCTGGATCTCAAGCAGTCCATCGTCCCGGGATTCCTGACCCTGTTGGGTACCGGCAAGTTCCTGGCCTCGTCCAACGGCCCCGTCATGTTCGCCGAGCCGCCACTGCGTATCGACCCGGAAGCCCTTGTCGGATGGGCGGATTGCCCCTCGCCGTCGCATCACTTCGACGCCGACTGGATGCAGAACTTCCTCGGTGCAGCCCGCGGATTCCTCGGGGCGAACAGCGGCGAGGAGCGTCAGTTCGACTTCACCGGGGCCGGCACTGTGCTGATCCAGTCGAGCGAGAAGGTGCTCGACGATTCACACCTGTTGCGCTACATCGAATCGCAGACGGTCTCGCTGGGCCAGAACTCGCTGCGGGCGCTGCACAACACCATCGGGGCTCGGCTACAGCAGTAGCCCGCCTCGCAGCACCTCGACGGTGAACACGGCGGCTGTTCGGCGAGAACGCGCATACTGGAGTTTCACCTAGGAGGTACAGCCATGGCCAACCAAGGACCGTTCGGATTCGGATCCGACGACTTCGACAAGTTCGCCCGTGAGGCAACCGAGGGACTACGCGAGGTGGTCGGATCGCTGTTCGCCTCCAACACCGGGGCACCCAAAGCTCCGCCGGAGCCCGAAACCACAGGTCAGAAGGGGGAAGGAGTCTGGGCGATCTACAGCGTCGACGACGCCGGATCACCCCAGATCGACCAGCTCTACGCCACCGAACTCGATGCCCTGCGTGCGCACAAGGACAACACCGACCCGCGCCGACGCGTCCGCTTCCTGCCCTACGGCGTGAGCGTCAGCGTTCTGGAGGACTGAATCGGGTGCACTGGACCGCGCTCAGCGCGGCTGGCTGCACCGGATTTGCTGTAGATGGAGTCGATTCTCATGACCGCACACACAGAGTCCGTCTCGATCCCGCTGGGACAACCCGTGTTCGTGCATGCGCTCAGGTACACAGCGTTGTTCGATCGGAAGCCGTTCTCCGAGGCCCTACTGATCTACACCGACAACGGCGCGTACAAGATCGTGTCACCGGGCGAGGATCACTACGGCAGCTACGTCTCGTACACCGACGTCGCCGAGGGCCCGCAGCATGTGATCTTCCTGTCGTGGCCGTCGGAGGATTGGGACCGGAACGTCGCGTCTCACACCCTGACGTTCAATCCCGATTCTGCGGCGTTCACACAGGTGCTCGTCCTGCCCGGCAATCCTGTGCCACGCTCCCAATACGGTTACGCGCTGCCGATTCCCGATCCGCACAGCGTGGACATGACGGCATCCTGGGATCGGGTTCGCGAGACCTACGCCGAGACGTTCACGCAGCTGGAGCTCCTGGCCACAGCTCGACAGCCGTGACGTCGAGCTAGTTCTGGAACTGCTCGATCGCATCGGCCGCCTGGTCGACGCCACCGTGCGCTCGCACCTGGGCACTCATTGCCGCTGCGCGCGGTGTCAATTCACGAGCTGCAGCGACCGCGTCGACCAGGATCGAAGCCGTGACCTTCTCGAATTCCAGGTGCACGCCGACGCCGAGTTCGGCGAGCATCGCCGCATTGCCGAATTGATCGACGGCCTGGGGGATGGCCACGGTCGGGACGCCGAACCACAGCGCCTCGGTACAACCACCCATCCCGGCATGAGTGACGAAAACGGTCGCAACATCGAGCACCGCGAGCTGCGGAACATGTTCGTGTAACTGGACATTCGCTGGTAGCTCACCGAGCACGGCCGGGTCGACGCGTCGGCCGATCGAGATCACCAGATGCCAGTCGGTGTTCGCGAAGGTCTCGATGCACAGTCGGTAGAACTCTGGTCGATCGTTGTAGCCCGTACCGAAGGAGATGTACAGGATCGGCGCGTCGGGTGCCGTCCAGCTGCGGTCCTGCAGGCGTACCGGATCGAGGCACGGCCCGACGAACCGCACCGATTCCGGTACCCGATCCGCGTTGGGCTGCATCACTTTCGGGATCAGCGACAGACAGTGCTGCGGGTAGGTGATCCATTCCCAGGGATCGGCGTCGATGTCGTTGTCTCGCAACCACGCCGTGTACGAAGCGTGGTACCGCAGACCACCAGCGGATTCACGCATCGGCGTCAGTACATCGGAAAGATCCTCGGCGTACCCATCCCACGCCACGTACGTCGGTGAGAGTTGCACGGCCGTCACTCCGTATCGCACTCCGAGAACCGGTGCTGTCATGCCGCCGATGTCGTACAGAAACAGATCCGGCTGATCGTCGTCGTAGAACGCGGTGAGCACCGGATACGACGCGATCGCCTCGTCGAGGAAGACCTGCATGGCCGCGGCCGGGTCATCCGGCCACGACGCCTCCCCGTCGGGAAGTATCGAGGTGAACGGCACCACCTCGACGCCCGCGGGTTCGACCACGTGTCGCAGAGAATCACCGACGGCATAGGTGACGCGGTGTCCTCGCCGGACCAGCTCGGCAATCACGGCCAGCGATGGATAGATGTGGCTGCGAGCCGTCGTGCCGATCATGGCGATATGCATGATCCCCACCGTAGGGCGCATCACGCGCCGCGAGCCAGCGAATTTCGTCGGCGATCAGATCCATCAGTAACGGTAGCGAGACCGTGATGGTCGCCTGCTGTGACCCCGCCTTCACCGAGGTGATTGCCCTAGTACTCGTGGCCGTCACCGCAGCGCTGATCGTCATGCTTTCCCGGACGGGCAGATCCGACGTATCGTCGGCGAATGTCCTTTCTGCAACCGGTGACCCTCACTGACGATCTCGTGACCCTGGAGCCGCTGAGCCACGATCACCTCGAAGGTCTGTGCGATGCCGCCCGAGACGGGGAGCTGTGGAATCTCTGGTACACCAGTGTTCCGAAGCCCGAGGACATGGCGGCCGAGATCGACCGTCGACTCGGATTGCTCGACGCAGGCACGATGCTTCCGTTCACGCTGCGCCGCAACGACACCGGGCAGATCATCGGAGCGACAACGTTCTGCAACGCCGACGCCACCAACCGTCGCGTCGAAATCGGATACACGTGGAATGCCCGCTCCGCGCACGGAACCGGCACCAATCCCGCGAGCAAACTGCTGCTGCTGACGCATGCATTCGAGGAACTGGGATGCATCGCCGTCGAATTTCGTACCCATTGGATGAACCTGCAGTCGCGGACGGCGATCGCGAAGCTGGGTGCGAAGCAGGACGGGATTCTGCGCAATCATCAACGCATGTCCGACGGTTCGTTGCGCGACACCGTCGTGTTCTCGATCATCGAATCCGAATGGCCCACCGTCCGCAACGAACTCCGCAGGCGTACCGCACGGTAGGTTGACCCCATGCGTGTGGATGGGCGGGACGTTCCCGTAGCGGGGAACCTGCTTCAGCCGCTGGTGCGCAGAACCAGCGACATCATTCGGGTCGTATCGGCCGCGGCGCTACTGGGTGTGGTGATCGCCGGTTCGCTGATCACCAGAAATCAGTGGGACGCGCTCGAGCAATCGGTGTCGAACATAGTCGGCGTGCTCAGCCCCGACCAATCCAATGCCGTCTACATCGTCTACGGCGTCGCAATTCTCGCGCTCCCGTTCGGCGTCCTGATCGGACTGATCGCGGGCCGCAAATGGAAACTGCTCGCCGGGTACGCGGCCGCGGCACTGCTGGCCGCGCTGGCGTTGTCGATCACCGGAACCGGAATCTCCACTCCCACCTGGGACCTCGACGTTCCCGAGCGACTCGACACGTTCCTCTCGCAATTCCTCGACGATTCGCGCTGGATCGCCATGTTGGCCGCGGCCCTGACGGTGTCCGGCCCGGGCCTGCCCGCACGATGGCGTCGGGCATGGTGGACGCTGTTGCTCGCGTTCGTGCCGATTCACCTGGTCGTCTCCACCGTGGTCCCGGCTCGCTCGATGCTCGGACTGGCGGTCGGCTGGCTCGTCGGAGCCGTCATCGTGTTGCTCGTCGGCACGCCCGCGCTGGAGGTTCCGCTCGACGCGGCGGTTCGCCTGTTCCACAGCCGCGGTGTCACCGTTCGCAGCTTCACCGTCGTCCGCCCGGCCGGCCCCGGCCCGTTGGTGTTGAACGCACACACTCCCGACGCCGATGTGGTGGTCGAGTTGTACGGGCAGAATCAGCGCAGCGGTGGTGCCCTTCGCCAGTCCTGGCGGTGGATCACACTGCGTGGCAGCGAAACTGCGCCACTGCACGCGTCGATGCGCCGGGCCGTCGAGCATCGCGCCCTGATGGGCCTTGCCATCAAGGGGTTGGGTGCGGCGGGAAGTCACCCACTGGCGGTGGCCGCGCTCGACAGAGGATGGACCCTGTACGCGCACAGCCTTCCCATCGGTGATCCGATCGAGGCGGAGCACGACGACGCCACCCTCGGCGCTCTGTGGTCGGCCCTGCACACTCTGCACGAGAACCAGATCTCCCACGGCGACCTGCACCGAAACGAACTCCGGATTCACGACGGCAAGGCCCTCTTCTGCGGTTTCGGTCATGCCGAACTGGGTGCCTCGGATTCCCAGATGCAATCCGACGTCGCGCAGTTGTTGCTCACCACCGCAGACCTGTTCGGCTCCCAGCGCGCCGTCGCGACCGCCATCGACGTACTCGGCTTCGAGACCGTGGTTGCGGCCTCGGGTCGCTTGACCAAGTCCGCCATCCCGCCGCGCATTCGCCAATCGGTGCGCGACGCCGACAAGACGATGAAGGCAGTCCGGCTCGAGGTTCTCGAGCAGACCGGTGCGGCCAAGATCGAGGCCGAGCAGGTCACCCGATTCAGCCGCAACCAGATCATCTCGCTCGTGCTGTTGATCGGATTGGTCTACGTCGCATACCCGTTCATCAGTGCGGTGCCCGCGTTCGTCACCGAACTCGGTTCGGCGAACTGGTGGTGGGCTCTGCTCGGTCTGGCGGTGTCCGCGCTGACGTACGTCGGTGCCGGAGCCGCGTTGTGGGCGTGCGCGCTGGGCAAGGTCAGCTTCTGGAATCTGACGGTGATGCAGGTCGCCAACACCTTCGCGGCGACGACGACACCCGCCGGCGTCGGCGGACTGGCCCTGAGCGTGCGATTCCTGCAGAAGGGTGGGTTGGGAACGGTTCGCGCGACGGCGGCTGTGGCGCTGCAACAATCGGTCCAGGTGATCACGCACGTGAGCCTGCTGATCTTCTTCAGCGTCGTCGCAGGCACCTCGTCCGGTCTGTCGAACATGGTGCCGGGCAACACCGTGCTGTATCTCATCGCAGGTGCCGCTTTCGGCGTCGTCGGGACGTTCATGTTCGTACCCAAGCTGCGACGCTGGCTGCGGGTAGCCGTTCGTCCGCAGATCAAGGAAGTCCTCGGCGAACTGGGCGAACTCGCCCGCGACCCCAAACGGTTCTCGATCATCATCCTCGGCTGCGCGGCCACGACGTTGGGTGCCGCGCTTGCACTGTGGGCGAGCATCGAGGCCTTCGGCGGCGGCACCACGTTCGTCACCGTGACGGTGGTGACGATGATCGGCGGAACTCTGGCCTCGGCCGCGCCGACGCCGGGCGGTGTGGGTGCCGTGGAGGCCGCACTCATCGGCGGTCTGGCCGCCTTCGGAGTGCCCGCCTCCATCGCCGTGCCGTCGGTCTTGCTCTATCGCGTCCTGACCTGCTGGTTGCCGGTGTTTCTCGGGTGGCCGACACTACGGTGGCTCACCAAGCGAGACATGGTCTGACGCACTGCAGACAGCGTGTATGCCCGATTCCGGCACAGCTCCACGTGGCGCTGGTAGCGTTCAGCCGGCCGGGGATCTGCCCATGAGAGGTATGCCCATTTCCAGACCGGGGATTGCGGTGACGGCCGAGGGCCGTACGCGATACAGGCCTGGGCTCCACGCCACGCGCGCGAGAGTCGACGACGACTACACGTACTTCGCGAACACAGCGCGCGAGCGTTGGGTGCGGTATTTCGTCGGAACCCTGACACTGTTGTTCGGCCTGTCCGGGATCCTGATGGTTCCCACCGGCATCCACTACGACGGCCTGGCGGTATTCGTCCTCCTCGGGGCGTTGACGACGATACCGGTGGCGATCGCGTGGTTCCTCGGACCATGGCCGTCACCGCGTCTGGCCAATGCCTTCGTGTTCTACGCAGACGTCGGCATCGTGGGCATCCTGTTCAGCAGCACCGACCGTTATGTGCCACTGGCCGGATGCATGATGTTCACGATCGTGGCTGTCTTCACCGTCATTGCAAGCTCGTTCCGAGTGATGTGGATTCACCTGGCGGTCTCGGTGGCGACGGTACTTGCACTCGGCATACTTGCGGTCGGTCAGGGAAAGAACCCGTGGCTGGTGGCCGCGACCGCAGTCACCGTCGTCACGTTGTACCTCACCCCCTTGATGATGCGGGCGTACATCCGGCATCTACGTTCTCGGGCATCGGGAGCCGTCATCGATTCGCTGACGGGCCTGTACAACCGGCGCGGATTGCTCGAGGCAATCGATGACGTCGGTACCGCCTCCACCGACAGCCCCTCGGATCGAACCATCGGGGTCACCGTTCTCGACATCGATCGGTTCAAGGACATCAACGACCGATTCGGTCACCCCACCGGCGATGCAGTACTGATCGAGATCGCCTCACGGCTCACCGCCGCGGTACCGCAGACATCGGTGGTCTCGCGCCTGAGCGGAGACGAGTTCGTCATCGTGCACATCGGTTCGCCCGGCGAGATCGAATCGGCCGACCACAGGATCCGGATCGGTCTCGACGAAAGCTTCTCCGGACCGCCTTTCACCGCCAGTGTCGGTTCTGCCTCGGAACTACTCGGCGGCGAACCCGTCACCCCTACCGTCGTGCGCAAACTGATCGCATCGGCCGATATCGAGATGTATCGCAACAAGTCTCGACTCTCCGAGGACGACGGCAGCGCCCGCGGCACCAGCACCGGAACGCGAGCGGACATCCGCACGCGCATCGAGACCTTGATCTCGCGAGGCGGGCCTGACGTGGTGTTCCAACCTATCTGCGACACGGTCACCACAAGGGTCGTCGGTTACGAGGCACTGTCTCGTTTTCCTTTCGGCTACGGCTCGCCGACGATGTGGTTCCGCGACGCCACCAATGCGGGAATCGGACCGCTTCTCGAAGCCGCCGCCATCGACCGCGCGCTGGCCGCGTCCGCGTCACTTCCCCGCGGGATCTTCGTTTCACTCAACGCGTCTGCCGACACCATTCGCTCCACCGACCTGGCCGCCGTGCTGAAGCCGTTCCAGAAGAACCGACAGTTCCACATCGAAATCACCGAACACGAGCGGGTCCACGACTACCGCGCGGTCGCCCGAACCATCGAATCCATGCGCGGAGCAGGCATATCCATCTCCGTCGACGACGTAGGTGCCGGCTTCGCCGGACTTCGCCAGGTGGTCGAACTGCGCCCCGACACCCTGAAGATCGACTACGCACTGGTGCACGGAATCGACACCGACCCGATCCGAAGGGCCGCCGCTGCATCGGTGATCGGATTTGCACACGAGATCGGGTCGACGGTCATCATGGAAGGCGTCGAAACCGAAGCGGAACTCCGAGTGGCCGCCGAACTCGGAGCAGACATGGTGCAGGGCTTTCTCACCGGACGACCACTACCGCTGTCGGACATCACCGGGTAGTGCTGCGCGGCCCCTCCAGCCGATCAGATCGACGAGTCGACCGTGAACTTCGTCAGTGTCGGAGCGGCAGCAAGCATCGGCGGCAGTTCGGTGATCTGGCCGGGACCGGCGCGGAACTCGCGGTACTTCGCATCGGCCTCGGCCGACTCCCACG
>NZ_NOZF01000170.1:0-33875 GCF_002258565.1 Rhodococcus sp. 05-2254-6 | reverse complement strand
TTGAGCATCGCCGGATCCGCGACGATCGCGAGGTGCGGAAAGACACTGCGAAGAGTCGACGCCTCCTGCTTCGCGAGCGAGAGATCCCGGCGGTCACCGCAATTGACGACGTACATCCCGCCGGGGGAGAGGACGCGTCGAACATGGGCGGTGAACTCGGCCGTGAGTAGCGGGGCCGGAGTTGTGGCTCCCGCGAACACATCTCGCACGATGAGGTCGCGACTGTTCTCGCTGAGCGTCTCGGTGACCGCCCGAGCTTCGCCGACGCGGATGCGCAGCAGCGGTGCCCGGGGCAGGTCGAACCACTCGCGCACGAGTTCCGAAAGCTTGCCGTCGAGCTCCACCACCACCTGACGCGCCCCGGGATATTCCGCGGTGAACGAGCGCGCCAGGGTGCACGCCCCGCCCCCGAGGTGCAGCGCCCGCAGCGGAAAGCTCGAATCCCACTGCGACCGAACCAGGCCCGAGATCCAGCGCATGTACTCGAACTCGAGCACGGTGGGGTCGTTCATGTCGATGTGCGAACTAGGGACGTCGTTGACGTTGACGACCCACCCGTCGTCGGAGAACGCGTCACGAACCAATTCACAGGTGCCCGAATCGATTTCGAACACTCCGGGCTGGAGGGAGCCGACCGGTGCCGACGCCCGTTTCCTACCCACCTTGGCCTTCGAGCCGGAAGTCCTCGAAATCGAAACCGGGGGTGACGGTGCAGCTGACCAGACTCGGTTCGTTACCCATCGGACGCGCCCGCTGCCACACCGACGGCGGCACGATCTGCTGCGGCGAATCGGGCCCGACCAGTAGCGAGGTCACCGCCCCCGGATCGGCCCCGCCACCGCCGAGCTCCAGCTGCACGGGACTACCCCGGTGGTACAACCACATCTCGGTGCCGCGGACGGTGTGCCACGCCGACTGCTGACCGGGCATGAGCAGGAACAGGATTGCCGTGCCCGCCGCGCGCGGGCCGGGGTAACCGTCGGGCAGGAACTCCTGCGGGATGGTGACCTCGCTGCGCCAAGTCTCGCGGAACCAACCACCCTCGGGGTGGGGTGCGAGGTCGAGGCTCAGGGCCCAGTCGGGCAGCGACGTCATGGACGCAACCCTAATCCGTGGCGACCTGAACCCGGAATTTGTCGCGTCCGGTGTGCAGGCCCCACAGCTGCTCGGCGAGCGCCTCGGGGCTCTTCTTCGGATCCTTGCCGTCGATGGCGCCACCGATGATCAACTGCGACACCTGGATTCCCTCGCCCGCCAACTCCTCGTTGAGCAGCTGCGCGTATGCGGCCTGGCCTGCGAACGCGATGGAGGTGCCGGTGACCGTACGCCCGGGCTTGACCGCAGAGCCGCCGTTGACGAACAGAATCGTGCCCTTGTTCTCGCCGAGGAACCGCATGCCCGGCAACACCTGGTGTACGGCGGCGATCGGTCCGTAGATGGAGAACTCGACCGGCCCGACCATGTCGGCCGGGGTGGTCTCGAGCACGGGCCGCATGAAGTCCTTCTGCGGAAGCGGGCTGTATTGCAGCACCTCGATGGGTCCGAGTGTCTCGGTGACCTGTTCCAACGCCGACGCTATCGAGGCCGGATCGCGCACATCGGCGACGAAGCCCTTGGCGGAGATACCGTCGGCAGCGAGCTGATCGGCCAGAGCGTCGACACGGGCCTGATTGCGGGAGATGAGGCCGACCGAGAAGCCCTGCGCGCCGAACTTGCGCGCGACTGCTGCTCCGAGACCTGCACCTGCTCCGACTATTGCTATCGATGTCATGTCGAATGCAAGGACCGAGACTCGAAGACTATTCCGACGACCGTCCCGAGCAGGGCCTCCGCAGTCCGATGCAACGCGGTGACATCCCCGGTCCAGCCGAGTACTCGCAGAGCGGCCTCGGCGATTCCGGCCGCGTCCGCCGTCGCGTCCTGGCGGCCGTTCTCTCGATCGGCTCGCGCGTTCACCACAGTCTCCACCAGGCGAAACGGCAGGTCCTCGGTACCCGGCCTGCGCTCGGAATCGAGCTGGACCAGCGTGTCCGACGCAATGGCCGCGTACAGACTCATCAGCGTGTACCGATGGTCGCGAAAGGTCTCGAAGCGCTCGCTGCGCAGTTCGGGCAGTAGATAGAGCGCGCCGAGATTCCAGGTGGACGCGCCGAGCTGTCCGGCGTCGAAGTAGGCCAGTGCGTACATCTGGGTCGCCGCGTCGGCCGACGAGTCCCGGATGCGCAGCGCGACGGCCAGCGGCGCATCGACCGTGCCGCTGAGCAGCGCGTCGAGTATGTCGTCCTTGGTGGCGAAGTGGTGATAGAGCGAGGCCTGACGTAGACCGACGGCGTCGGCTATGACGCGGGTGGAGGTGTTGGTGAATCCGCGGGTGGTGAAGAGCTCGGCCGAGGCGTCGAGAATTTCCTCGCGAGCGGTGTCGCCCGGCCGCTTCTTCGTGCTCAGCCTTGGCCTGCCTGCTCCGGTCATGACTGCATCTTGTCAGGTCTCCGTGACGGTGAGATTTCTGTCATCTGATCGAAATAGACGAAACGAGGTTGTTTCACGACGGACACCGCCAGGGAACGGCGGTGCCGAAAACTATCAACTGACAGAAACCCGCCTCGGCGATGCAGCGGGCGGTCACTCACCACCCACCTCGCCCGTAGGAGACTTCCATGAGCTCGACAACACTGCCGGCCCCGGGCTCGGGTTCGGAACCCTCGCCCACCACCGACCATTCCGATCTGGCTTCCCTCGGCTACGACCAGCAGCTGCACCGCAGCCTCGGCAAGTACGCGTCCTTCGCCGCCGGCTTCTCGTTCGTCTCGATTCTCACCACCATCTTCCAGCTCTTCGGACTCGGCTTCAGCTTCGGCGGCCCGGCCTTCTTCCTCACCTGGCCGCTCGTGTTTCTCGGGCAGTTCATGGTGGCCCTGAATTTCGCCGAACTCGCTGCCCGCTATCCCATCTCGGGCGCGATCTACCACTGGTCCAGGCGTATGGGCGGTGAGCTGGTCGGGTGGTTCGCCGGCTGGTTCATGATCATCGCGCAGATCGTCACCGCCTCCGCAGCCGCGATCGCACTGCAGGTCGTCCTCCCCAGCATCTGGGGCGGCTTCCAGCTGATCGGCGAGGACACCGCGCTCACCTCGCCGAGCGGAGCCGCGAATGCCGTTGCGCTGGGCTCGATTCTGCTGGTACTCACCACCACGATCAACTGCATCGGCGTGAACTGGATGTCGCGCATCAACAGCATCGGCGTCACCTGCGAGATCGTCGGCGTCATCGCGCTGGTGCTGGTGTTCTTCACCCACGCCGAGCGCGGACCACAGGTGGTGTTCGATACCGGTAGTGCCGGAGCCGATCCCGGCTACATCGGTGCCTGGATCGTCTCGGGCCTGATGGCGGCCTACGTCATGGTCGGCTTCGGCTCGGCAGGCGAACTCGCCGAGGAAACCCGCAATCCCCGACGCGTCGCACCTCGCACCATCCGTCTGGCACTGTCGGCATCGGCACTGGGCGGTGGCTTGATGATCGTCGGCGCACTGATGGCCGCACCGAGCCTCACCGACGGCCAGCTCGCGACGCAGGGGCTTCCGTACGTCATCGACTCGATCCTCACCTCGCCGTGGGGCAAGGTCCTGCTGGTCGACGTCGCCATCGCGGTGTTCATCTGCACCCTCGCCATCCAGACCGCGGCATCACGGCTGATGTTCTCCATGGCCCGCGACGGACGACTGCCCGCCTCGACAGCTCTCGCAAAGGTCAACTCGCGCACCGGAACCCCCATCGCACCCTCGGTCCTGATCGGTCTGGCCTGCGTGGCGATCCTGGCCGTCAACGTCGGCAACTCCGCGATCTTCACCACGCTCTCCAGCGTCTGCATCGTGCTGATCTACCTCGCGTACATGATGGTCACCGTCCCGCTGCTGATCCAGCGACTCAAGGGCTGGCCGCACGGCGGCGTGCAGCACGACTCCGACGGCCAGAAGCTCTTCACCCTCGGACGTCTCGGCCTGCCGGTCAACATCGCCGCAGTTCTCTACGGCGGCCTGATGGTGATCAACCTGTCGTGGCCGCGGGCCGAGATCTTCGACCCCACCGGCGAATTCCCACTGCTGCGCTGGGCCGCACCCCTGACCGTCCTGGCCGTGATCGTCGTAGGTATCGCCTGCCTGCCCCGCGGCAAAGCCCACCCCAAGCCCGTCACGATCGGAGCCTGAACCAGCATGAGCACGGCAACTGCAACCACCCACTCCGCCAAGGAACACGCACGCTCCCAGGCGACGGTCGCACCGGCACCCACTGCACCGGAGGGCATCTCGGAGCTCACCTGGGCAGAATCGGTCCCCGGCGGCAGCTACACCACCAAGGTCCTCGCTCGCGGAACCCGGCTACGCCTCGTCGACGTCGACGGTGATGCCTGCGCCAACCTGCTGCTCTACCGCGCCGACGCCCCATGGGAGCAACTCAACACCGCCGACACCGTCAAGGTGCCGTGGCAGGCGTATCTGAGTGCCGGCCATCCTCTGCTCTCGGATCAGGGGCGCGTTCTGGCGACCATCGTCGACGACACCTCCGGCCACCACGACGCCCTGTGCGGCACCACCTCCGCTGCTACCAACACCGCGAAATACGGAGTCAGCGGACCACATTCGTCGGCTCCCGCAGGCCGCGAACTGTTCACTCTGGCCGCAGCAAAGCACGGACTGGAACCACGCGACGTCGCACCGTCCCTGTCCTTCTTTCACGGCGTGAGAGTCGACGCCGACGGGGCTCTGGTCGGCACCGGCTCGGCGGGAGCGGGGAAGTCGGTGGATCTGCTGATCCACCTGCCGGTGATCGTGTTGCTGGCCAACACCGCTCACCCGCTCGACCCGAGGTCCGAGTACCCCACAACGGCCCTCGACGTGCTGGCGTGGCGAGCACCCGAAGAGCTGCTCGCTCTCGGCAACACCGAACCCGAGTACCAGCGCGCAGTGCAGAACACCGAGGACGCATGGAAGGCAGCACAATGACCACAGGAACACTCGAGACCACGATCGTTCGTGACGAGATCGCCCCCGCATTCGGCCCGTGGTCCGCCGTCGTCGAAGCCGGTGACGTACTGACGATCGTCGATCTGTACGGCAATCAAGCCGTCGACACCCTGATGTACGGCGCGCACGATCACTCGATCCGTTACTCCGCCCCCGCCACCGTCACCGCACAGCAGAACTTGTTCCTGACCACCGGAACCGTTCTGCGCAGCGATGATTCGACTCCGATCATGACGATCGTCGACGACGAGGTCGGCAACCACGACACCGTCGGCGGTGCGTGCTCCAAGGAATCGAACACCCTGCGCTACGGCCACCACACCCAGCATCAGCACGCGTGCGTCGAGAACTTCCTCATCGAGGGATCCAAGTGGGGACTCGGCAAACGGGACCTGGTGCCCAACATCAACTTCTTCATGAACGTCCCCGTCGACGCCGACGGCACGCTCGGCATCGTCGACGGTCTGTCGGCTCCCGGAAAGAAGCTTTCCTTGCGTGCCGAGATCGACACGCTGGTCCTGGTGTCCAACTGCCCGCAGATCAACAACCCCTGCAACGGATTCGACCCCACCGCGGTGCGGATGATCGTGACGCGAGAGCCGGGCGGTCGAGCATGAACGCGACCAAGATGACCGTCCAGCGACCCGGCATGATCACCACCGTGCAGGACTGGCCGGGTCGCATCGGGTACTGGAAGGTGGGCGTACCGCCGTCGGGGCCGATGGACGACCTGTCGTTCCGGCTCGGCAACGTCGCGCTCGGCAACCCCGAGGGCGCCCCGGGCCTCGAATCCACCATGGCCGGGCCGGCATTGACGTTCGACGCCGACACCTACGTCTGCGTCACCGGCGCAGCGGTACCGATGCGCATCGACGGCCGATCGGCCGCGCAGTGGAAGCCGGTGCTGGTTCCCGCCGGCGCCACCCTCGATGTCGGCACCACCACCGGGCACGGGCTACGGGTCTACGTTCTGATCCAGGGCAGCCTCGACGTCGACGACTATCTCGGCAGCGCAGCAACGTTCACTCTCGGTAAGTTCGGCGGACATCGTGGCGGCACCCTCGGTGAGGGCGACGTCATCGGCCTGGCCGGGCGCTCGGACAATTCCGAGATTCTCGGTCCGATACCGATGGAACACCTGCCGGTGCTGACGTCGAACTGGGACATCGCCGTCACCGAGGGCCCCCACGGCGCACCGGAGTTCTTCACCCGCGAGGACATCGACACCCTCTACGCCACCCGCTACGAGGTGCACTTCAACTCCGATCGCACCGGGGTCCGGCTCATCGGGCCGAAGCCGCAGTGGGCCAGGACCGACGGTGGCGAAGCCGGACTGCACCCGTCCAACATTCACGACAACGCCTACAGCGTCGGCGCACTGGACTTCACCGGCGACACCCCGATTCTGCTAGGACCGGACGGCCCGAGTCTGGGCGGATTCGTCTGCCCCGTCACCGTTGTCGCCGCCGAGCGGTGGAAGCTCGGCCAGCTCCGCCCCGGGGACACCATCCGCTTCGTTCCGGTGCGAGCCGCGGCCACCGCCCCACTGGGATCACTCGGTCTTGCCCGGCGCGCATCTCTGCCTGCAGTGTTCTCCGCAGGCGGCGACGGGGACGACGGCGTTCTTGCTCGACGCGACGCCGACACGTGCGTCACCTACCGGCGCTCGGGAGACGACAACGTCCTCGTCGAGTACGGCGACATGAAACTCGACCTGGCCCTGCGTGCGCGAGTCCACGCCCTGCACCAGCGCGTCGAGGCACTCGCCCCGCGCGGGTTGGTGGACCTGACCCCGGGCATCCGCTCGTTGCAGGTGAAGGTGAATCCCGATGTGCTGTCGATCGATTCGTTAATGGGTCTGCTGTCCGAGGTCGAGGACGATCTTCCCGCGGCCTCGGAGCTCGTGGTGCCCAGCCGCCGGGTTCGGCTCCCGCTCTCGTGGGACGACCCCTCGACCCGCGAGGCGATCCAGCGGTACATGCACGGTGTGCGCGCCGACGCGCCGTGGTGCCCCTGGAACATCGAGTTCATCCGACGCATGAACGGACTCGACTCGGTGGCAGACGTGTTCGACACCGTCTTCGCCGCCGACTACATGGTGCTCGGACTCGGTGACGTGTATCTGGGCGCTCCGGTGGCGACACCACTCGACCCCCGACACCGCCTGGTGACAACCAAGTACAACCCGGCGCGAACCTGGACGCCGGAGAACGCCGTCGGCATCGGTGGGGCATATCTATGCATTTACGGCATGGAGGGTCCCGGCGGATACCAGTTCGTGGGTCGAACCACGCAGGTGTGGAACCACAGCGCCGCCTACAGTGACGGCCCCTTCGAGGAGGGCACCCCGTGGTTGCTCCGGTTCTTCGACCGAATCTCCTGGTACTCGGTCGAACCCGAGGAACTGATGGATCTGCGCGCAGATCTGGCAGCAGGCCGCGGCGGCGGAGTGGACATCACCGACGGTGAATTCTCGCTGGCCGAGCACGAGAACTTCCTCGAGACCAACGCGGACTCCATCGCCGAGTTCCGCGCGACGCAAGCCGTTGCCTTCGGTGCCGAGCGCGACGCGTGGTCGGCAGCAGGCGAATTCGATACGACGAAGGGCAAGACCGATGCAGCCTGAGGTACGAGAGCGAGTTCTGCAGGCCTACAAGCGGATCGCCGAGGTGGATCGGCCCGAGGTCTGGATCACCCTGCGTGACGAGAACGACGTACTGGCCGAGGCAGTCGCCCTCGAGGAGGCACTCGCGGCCGGTGCCGATCTACCGCTCGCGGGCACACTGGTCGCGGTCAAGGACAACATCGACGTGGCCGGGCTGCCCACCACCGCGGCCTGCCCCGAGTTCGCCTACACCCCTTCGGCATCTGCCGTCGCCATCGAGCGACTGACCAGCCAGGGCGCACTGATACTGGGCAAGACCAACCTCGACCAGTTCGCCACCGGATTGGTCGGCACTCGCAGCCCCTACGGCGCGGTGCGGTGCGCCTGGGATCCCACGCTGGTCTCGGGAGGCTCGAGTTCCGGGTCCGCCGTCGCGGTGGCACTGGGCATCGCGGACATCGGAATCGGCACCGACACAGCAGGATCGGGTCGCGTACCCGCAGCCTTCCACGGCATCGTGGGCATCAAGACCTCACTGGGTATCGTGCCGAACACCGGTGTCGTTCCCGCCTGCGCCGACTACGACTGCGTCACCGTTCTCGCCCGTGATCTCGACAGTGCCACTGCGGCCATGAAAGTCATGACCGGCCCGACCGCCACCGATCCACGCAGCCGGGCCTGGCCCGCCGACGTCCGACTGGCCGCATCCCCGCAGCCCCGTGTCGCCGTCCCACGAGGTGAGGATCTGACGTCGCTCAGCCCGGCGTACCGTCGGGCATTCGAGGAGACGGTCGCCGGCCTGGCCGACAAGGGCATGTCCCACGCCGAGGTCGACATCTCGGCGCTGCTCGACGCTGCAACACTGCTGTACGACGGAGCGATTGTGGCGCAGCGCTATTCGGCCGTCGGAGAGTTCCTCGACACCGCGCCTGCCGGTGCCGATCCCACGGTGGCCGCGATCGTTCGATCGGCAGCAGGGCCGTCCGCGCATCGATACGTGGACGATCTCGACACCCTTGCGCGAGCGAAGACAGCAGCCCGCACACTCCTCAGCGAGTTCGACGGCCTGCTGTTACCCACCACCACCGAGCATCCCACTATTGCTGCGGTGCAGTCGGATCCGATGAGCATCAACCGGCGGCTGGGTACGTTCACCAACTTCTGCAACCTGCTCGACATGGCCGCGGTGGCCGTTCCCGGAGCCCCGACGCCGGATGGCACTCCGTTCGGGGTCATGGTCGTCGTACCTGCGTTCGAGGATCAGATCGCAATCGACCTGGCGGCACAGTTGAGCGGAATCGAGTCACCGTCGTTGATCGACGACGGCATCGAGGTACTGGCCGTCGGCGCACATCTGCGCGGTTTTCCGGTGCATCACCAGTTGACCGATCGCGGTGCGCGATTCAGCGGCGAGGTGACGACCACGGCGGACTACCGGCTGGTGGATCTGCACACCACCCCGCCCAAGCCCGGCCTGATACGGCGGGCTGGCGACGGCGCACCCATCTCCGGAGAGCTCTATCGCATGTCCGCTGCCGCGCTCGGAACCTTCCTCGCCGGGCTCCCGTCACCGATGGGTCTGGGTCCGGTCGAATTGTCCGACGGCCGCTGGGTCACCGGATTCTGCTGTGCGCACGACGCCGCCGAGTCGGGAACCGACATCACCGAATTCGGCGGCTGGCGCGCGTACAGAGCTCACGCCGGGACCGGTTTGCCCCCATCGGTCGCCACTCGCACCGCGAGGAGCCCGAGCACCGTGCCCATGACGTAGCGCTGCACCCGCAGCCACGTCGGGCGAACGGCGAGGAACTGCGCGATCGATCCGGCGAGCACCACGATCGCCAGGTTGACCGCTACGGCCACGGCGATCTGCACCCCGCCGAGCGTGAATCCCTGCAGCAGAATGTGTCCCGCTGCAGGGTCGACGAACTGCGGGATGACCGAAATGTACATGATCGCGATCTTCGGGTTCAGCAGGTTGGTCGCCAAGCCCATCGTGAACAGCCGGCGGTTCGAATCCTGTTGCAGCTCGGTCGGTTCGAATGCCGACACCGTCCCGCGCACGGCCTGCACCGCCAACCAGGCGAGGTAGGCCGCGCCGGCGAGCTTGACCGCCGTGTACAGCGCGGGCACGGCCGTGAACACCGCGGCCAGGCCGAGATTGGTGGCCGTCAGATAGATCAGGAATCCGATCGCGACGCCGCCCAGCGACACCAGTCCCGCCCGTCGGCCCTGCGAAATGCAGCGCGAGACAAGGTAGATCATGTTCGGCCCCGGCGTCAGAACCAACGCGAGAGCCACTGCGAACACACCGAGAACTGCGGAATACGAGACCATGCGGTCAAGACTTCACGTCGACCGGCCCGCAGGAGAAGAGCCAGTTACGGTGTCGTGGTTCCCTTATCCGGCACGCACTGCCGAGGCCACCGCGGCACCGATCGCCGCCATTCCCGCCGCCGTCGGATGCAGGGGTGCCGCAGGATTCTGCGGGACGACCCCCTCGAAGTACCGCTGATCGGCAGCCACGCACACGTCGTGGCCGACACTCAGCGCCTCGGTGTCGACGAACTCTGCACCGTGCTCGTCCGCCTGCTGCTTCAGTGCCTCGTTCATGGCGGTGATGCTGCCCTGGATGTAGTCGGCGTCCTCCGGCAGCATCGGTTGCGTGGGGAAGCAGCCACCGTCGGGCAGATAGGTGCCGTAACCGACCACCAGAATCCGCGCGTCGGGCGCACGGTCGGCCACCGCGTCGAGCATCGCTCCCCAGCTCGGTGCAGCGTCCTCGATGGCCGCGGCCACGGAGTCGACGCCCCCTGCGGTGAGCCGGTCCCTGCAGACGTTGGTGGCCGGGGTGTCCGCGAACGTCAGGCATTGCACTGCCGTCGAGACCAGCCCGATGTCGTTGCCGCCGATCGTGACGGTCACCAGATCGGTCTCGGGTGTCAGCGCATCGAGTTGCACGGGCACCTCGCCGCTGGATGTTCCCTGCACAGTGGAGACGATGTTCTCGGTGACCGCACCCGAGCAGGTGACGTCGACGAACGAGCCGACTGCCAAGTCCTCGGCGAGTACGTGTGGGTAGTTGGAATCGGACTGCTGGCATCCCGGTGCGCCGACCTGTTCGGGGATCCGCGGGCCCGATGCGGCCGAGTCACCCAGCGCGACGTAATTCAGCGGAACCGACGCGTCCTCCGACGGCCCAGCAGGCACTTCCGACACCGACGAGTCCGACGAGTCCGACGAACAGCCCGCCAGTACGCAGGCGGACACAGCAAGACCGACGAGAATTCCCTGGCTCCTCACAACTTCGACGCTACAGATGCCGGTAATCTCGACCGGGTTGTCCAGGACAGACGTCCATCGCATCGAACAGAGGAATTTTCATGATCACCGCGTTCATCAACCAGATCCTCAGCGGCTTCGGCTCCATTTCCGCTGGCAGCAGTGGCTTCGAGCTGGCACCGGGAACGCTGCCCTTCGGGCTGTAGAGACCACCGCATACTCACCCGCGCGGTGGCCGACGATTGCTTCTTCCGCCGCGCGGGTAGTCCGGCATCATGACTACCCACGACAACGACTCGAAGACCCCCGACGCCGAGAAGGACGTGACGTCCGATCCGGCCGCGGCTGCAGAAGACAACGATTGGTCGAGCGAAGGCGGAGCGATCGAAACCGGTCCCGCGACCGACGACGAGCGAACCGACAGCAACTAACCGATCAGACGGCGGGGCGCGGCCCGCAACGTGCGGACGTCGCCGTCGGCGACGATGTGCTCCGCCGTCTCACCTCGGGTGCGCGTCGGATCGCCGACGGTGAACCTCACGCGAGCGTCACCGAGCCAGTCGACTCCGACGACGATTCCCACGGTGCCCTTCGGTATCCCGCTGCGCCACCGCAGGTGCCCCAGATTGCGTACCGTGATCACGGTCTCGCCGATCTCGAAATGCCCCATACGCCCCCCCGGCTCGATTCTTACCGACCAGTAGACCTCGAGTGAACGCCCTGTTCAAGCGGTACATCCGCGCTTACTTCGCCCGCTGACAGCCTCGGTGCCAGTCGGCACGATCACAATTCGGCAATTGGCCCATTTGCGGCCATCAACCCCGACCTGGGGTATCTTTCGCTTCTACCATTTGCTGTCCTGGCAAGAATTATTGCCAACTTTCGGACCGTGTCGGACACTCTTCCCATGACTACAGACACCGATCGACACACTCCGGTCGACGCGATCATCGTCGGCGGCGGAGTCGCCGGACTCAGCGCCGCCGTGGCCCTCGGCCGTTCCCGACGATCCGTCGCGATCATCGACGCGGGCGATCCCCGCAACGCTCCGGCAGCGCATTCACACAACTACCTCACCCGCGACGGGGAATCGCCTCTCGAGCTGGTTCGCCTCGGCCGAGACGAGGCGCGACACTACGGCGCACGCATCGTCGAGGGTGTCGCGACGTCCGCGAGTCGAACCGAAGCCGGGTTCGAGGTGACTCTCGCCGACGGTTCCGTCGTCCGCGGCCGCCGCCTCCTGGTCACCACCGGCCTCACCGATGTACTGCCCGACATCCCCGGCCTCGCCGATCGGTGGGGGCGCGACGTACTGCACTGCCCGTACTGCCACGGCTGGGAGGTACGCGATCGCAGGATCGGCATCATCGGCAGCGCCATGGTCGGGCATCAGGCACAGATGTGGCGTCAGCTCACCGAGCACGTCACGGTGTTCGCGCACACGGCACCGAATTCGGCCGAAGAGGACCTCGAACGACTCGCCGCACGTGGCATCGAGGTCGTCGACGGGGAGATCGCTCGGGTCGATGTCGACGGCGACGCAATCGTCGGAGTGACACTCGCGAGCGGCACACAGATCCCGCTCGACGCGTTGGTCGTCGGACCCAACTTCACCTCCCGCGCAGACGTCCTGTTGTCGCTGGGGCTGGCCACGACCGAGATGGTCATGAACGACCACGTTCTCGGCACGTACGTCGAGGCCGATCCCGTCGGCGCCACCTCCGTTCCCGGCGTGTGGGTTGCAGGCAACGTGTCTGCACCGATGGACACCGTCGTGGCGGCGTCCGCGGCCGGAGTGAAGGCAGGCGCGGCTATCAACGGTGACCTGATCGAGGAGGAGGTTCGCATCGCCGTCGAACGGGCAAAGGCCATCGCTTCGTAGATGCCCGGAGACCGACACCCGTGAGCTGTCACAACATCTGTTGAGCTTTTCCCACCTACAGGCCGGCTTCGGCTCCGTATGCGCTGCGCAAAGACGTATATTCACCCATGGAGGCGTCGCGAACAGCCATGCGAACGCTACTGCGAGAAGGAAGTAGGTCCTTCGATGAATACGAAGGTCGCTGCACCCTTCGCCATGCACACCGTACGAACCGTCGGTCTGGGTGCCGTGGTCGTCGTCGCGAGCACCGTCTTCGTTCTCGGCGACGCCGGAGTACGGGCCGGCGTGCTCGCCACCGTCGCAGTCGGATCGGTGCTGGCCATCAGCGCCGCTATCCGTCGATACCGTCCCGACGACTCTCGGTGCTGGTGGGCACTGTTCGGTGCCTCGGTGCTGTTCATGTTCGGGGTCTCGCTCCGCAGCGATCCCACCGCACTGAACCATTCGTTCCCGCTGCTGCCGGATCTGTTCACCCTGACCGGGTACGCCCTCGTAGGGTACGCACTGTCGCGGTGGATCCGAGATCGACAGTCGATCGACGACATCACTCCGCTCGTCGATGCAGGCCTGATCTTCCTCGGCACCCTGTTCCTGTCGTGGTTGCTGTTCATCTCCCCGGCCCTCGAATCTCCCCGTTCGTCGGCATCGACCGTGGTCAACGGGCTGTATCCGGCGATCGACGCAGCACTGATCACCCTGACCACCTACCTGCTGTTCTCGTCCAAACCCCGCACCCCCGCGCTGCAGTGGGCTCTGCTCGCGCTCGTCGCGACACTCGTCGGCGACATCTCGTACGCGTTCGCGGCCACCACCGACGACGCGCCGTCCTCGGGATTGCTCGACGGCATCTACCTGTTCGCGTATCTCGCCCTGGCGATGGCCGCCCTGGATCCGTCGATGCGTACCGTCTCCCAGCGGCAGACTCCTGCACCGGCGCACAGCAACCGCCGCGTCGTGTTCGTGGTGACGCTGCTGGTCGTCTGCGCCACGGTCCCGCTGCTGGGCTCGGCCGTGTCCACCGGAGATCTGATCGTCCGATCCCTGTTGCTCGCCTCGATTCTGGTGGGGGCCTTCCTGCGCGGCGAACGCGCGCTGACCCGCGTGCAGGTCGGTGAAGAGCACGCGAAATACCTGGCCGCTCACGATCTGTTGACCGGCCTACCGAACCGCACGATGCTCGACGAGGAATTCACCCGGCTCGAGCGCACCCAGACTCCGGGGCGCACGTGCGTCCTGTTCGTCGACCTCGACAACTTCAAGATGGTCAACGACTCGTACGGTCACCGCGTCGGTGACGAACTCATCGTGGCCGCAGCGCGACGCATCCGCGCCGCCGTCGGTGCCGCCGACACCGTGGTCAGGTACGCCGGTGACGAGTTCGTCGTGTTGACCCGCCGCGATCGCGGCGGAGCAGAAGCATTGGCCCGCCGCATCATCGATCGAACGAACGAGCCGTTCCCTCTGAGCGCCGCAACGGCATACGTCACGGCCTCGGTGGGAATCGCGGACGCGGACCGACTGCACGACGCCATCCGCGAGGCCGACACCGCGATGTATCACGCGAAATCTCTCGGCGCGGCGCGCTACGCGTTCTTCGACGAGTCCCTGCGTGCGCGAGCCACATCCGCGATCGAGACCGCCACCGCGCTGCGCGGTGCAATCAGACGCGGCGAGCTCGAGGTGTACTACCAGCCGATCATCGAGACCACCTCGCGCACCACCGTCGTCTACGAGGCACTTCTGCGCTGGAACTGGCAGGGGCGAGTGCGTACCCCCAACGAGTTCATCCCGATCGCCGAATCCACCAACCTCATCAAGGAAATCGGCGAATGGGTGCTGCGCACCGCGATGTCGGATCTGGTGACACTGCGTTCCGACGGGCAGGACGTCACCATGTCGGTGAACGTGTCCCCGATGCAGTTGCGTGACGATTCGTTGCCGGTGATCGTCGGGAGACTGCTCGACACGTACGGCCTCGACGGAGCGGATCTGGCCCTCGAGATCACCGAGAGCGTGCTGATCGACGACATGGGTACGGCGAAAAGCGTTCTCGACCGACTCGCTGCGATGGGTGTGCTCATCGTTCTCGACGACTTCGGTATCGGCTACTCCTCGTTGAGCAGGCTGCGCGCGATGCCGATCGCACTGCTCAAGATCGACAAGTCGTTCGTCCACCAGATCGGCACTTCGGAATCCGACACGCAGCTGATTCGCGCGATCGTCGCCATGGCGTCGGCGCTGCCGGTGGCCACGGTGGCCGAGGGCGTCGAGACCGAGGAGCAGGCCGCGATCATCGAGGCTCTCGAATGCCGCTTCGCGCAGGGCTTTCTGTTCGGTAGACCGGCACCCGTCGCACATTGGCTTCTCGAATCTGCCGAGACCCGTGCCGGCAGGTGAGCCGGGTGTTAGCGTCGGGCGGTGTCTGTAATCGGAGTGCACCGCTCGACTGTCCTTGCGTGTGCCCTCCTGCTGGTGCCGCTCGCCGCGTGCAGTAGCAGCGAGAGCACCGATCCCGACCCCGCGTCCGAGAACAGCTGTGTTCTCGGTGCCAGCGGCGGCACCCCGGTAGAGGGGACGCCGAGTGCGAGTTCGGGTGACATCTCCACCAATCCCGAAGTGGCGACCGGGTATCGATCCGACATGGCTCCGGTGGAGACGGCCTCGTACTCCGTCTCGACGGCCAACCCGGTTTCCACCGAGGCCGCGTGCGCGGTCCTGCGTGACGGTGGCACCGCGGCCGACGCGCTGATCGTGGCGCAGACGGTGCTCGGCCTCGTCGAGCCGCAGTCCTCCGGCATCGGCGGCGGGGCCTTCCTGATGTACTACGACGCGGCCACCGGTGAAGTACAGAGCTACGACGGCCGCGAGACCGCCCCGATGAGTGCGACCGGCGACTACCTGCGGTACATCGACGACGTCGATCGCACTCTGCCTCAACCCGATGCCCGTTCGAGCGGTCGATCGATCGGCGTCCCCGGGGTGCTGCGGATGCTCGAGCAAGCCCACGACGATCACGGCACCAAGCAGTGGGGGGAGCTGTTCGAACCCGCAATCGGTCTCGCCGACAACGGAATCGAGATCAGCCCGCGCATGGCATCGTCCATTGCCGACTCGGCCCCGAAGCTCGCCCTCGACCCCGCGTCCAAGGAGTACTTCCTGCAGCCGGACGGCACCGGCAAGCCGGCCGGGACGGTGCTGAACAACCCGGCGATGTCGAAGACGCTGTCCGCCATCGCAACCGACGGGGCAGACGCCTTCTACACCGGTGACATCGCGCAGGCCATCGTCGACGCGACCGCGGACACCACCGCCGGCCGTACCCCCGGACAGATCACGCTGGAGGATCTCGCCGCGTACGAACCCAAGACCCGCACGGCCGTCTGCACCGAGTATCGCGACCACGACATCTGCGGTATGCCCGGCCCGTCCTCGGGCGGTATCGCGGTGGCGTCGGCGATGGGGATTCTGTCGAATTTCGATCTCGCGCAGTACGCCCCGGCAGGAATGGACGCCAACGGCGGAACCCCGACGGCCGAAGGCGTGCACCTGATCGCCGAGGCCGAGCGCCTGGCCTACGCCGACCGCGACAAGTACGTCGCCGATCCGGACTTCGTACCACTGCCCGGTGGATCCCCCGATGCACTGCTCGATCCCGAATATCTCAGTGAGCGAGCGGGACTGATCGACGAGGGCAGATCCATGGGCACAGCGCAGCCCGGCGACTTCGGCCCGGTGCAGTTCGCCTCGTCCACCGATCCCGAGTTCGGCACCAGCCACATCTCCGTCGTCGACAGCCAGGGCAATGCCGCCTCGATGACGACGACCGTCGAGTCGGCTTTCGGCTCGTTCCACATGGTCGACGGCTTCCTGCTCAACAATCAGCTCACCGACTTCTCGGCATCGCCGGTGGCCGAGGACGGTACGCCGGTGGCCAATCGCGTCGAGCCGGGGAAGCGTCCACGCAGCTCGATGGCACCGACCCTGGTCTTCGACCGAAACGAAGACGGCACGCGCGGAGATCTGGCGCTCGTCGCCGGCTCTCCCGGCGGTTCGGTGATCATCCAGTTCGTCGTCAAAACACTGGTGGGACTGCTCGATTGGGGCATGGACCCGCAGCAGGCGGTGTCGATGGTCGACTTCGGTGCGGCCAACACCCCGTCGACCAACTACGGCGGCGAACACCCGAACGTGATGGGCGAGAACGATCCTGTGGTCGCGGCGCTCCGCGAGATGGGCCACCAGGTCTCGGTCGCCGACCAGTCCAGCGGCCTGAGTGCACTGCAACGAACCGACGGCGGTTGGATCGGGGGAGCGGACCCACGCCGCGAGGGTGAGGTACTCGGTGGATAGGTGCGAGCGCGGTCAACTCACAAACCGGTAGCCCATACCGGTTTCGGTGATCAGATGCACCGGGGAGGCCGGATCTCGTTCGAGCTTCTGTCGCAGTTGGCCGAGATAGATTCGCAGATAATGTGTTTCGCGCTCATGCCCGGGTCCCCAGACGGTGCGCAGTATGTCCTTTTGCGACACCAGCTTGCCCTCGTTGCGCACCAGTAGTTCGAGAACCCCCCATTCGGTACGGGTCAGGTGCACGCTCACACCATCTCGCACAACGGTTTTCGTGGCGAGGTCGACGGTGAAGTCCTCGGTGACGACAACGGGGTCGGCGACGGAGTGCGGTCCACGGCGCAGGGCGGCGCGCAATCGGGCCAGCAACTCGTCCATGCCGAAGGGCTTGGTGACGAAGTCGTCGGCACCGGCGTCGAGTGCCTCGACGGTATCGGCCGAATCGGTGCGAGCCGAGAGCACCAGGATCGGTACGTCGGTCCAGCCGCGCAGACCGGCGATGACGTCGATTCCGTCGATGTCGGGCAGCCCGAGGTCGAGAATCACGATGTCCGGGTGGAAGTTCGCGGCCACCCGCAGCGCCTCTCCGCCGCTCGCCGCGCTGACCACCTCGAACCCACGCACGTTGAGGTTGATTCGCAGCGCCCGCACGATCTGCGGCTCGTCGTCGACGACGAGCACCCGCACCTTCACCTACTCGCCGCCTTCAACTCGACCGTCATCGTCAGCCCGCCGCCCACGGTGTTCGATGCCGTGACGGTACCGCCCATCGCCCGGACGAATCCTCGCACCACCGACAACCCGAGCCCGACGCCCACCGAGTTGTCGCGATCCCCGAGGCGTTGGAACGCGTCGAACATCGTCTCCTCGGCTCCCTCGGAGATGCCGGGTCCGTGGTCGGCGACGGAGATACTCGCCCACTCGCCGTGCACCGCCGCACTGACGATGATGTCCCCGGTGGGGGCGTAGCGGGCACTGTTGTGCACCAGGTTCGCCAGTACCCGCTCGAGCAGTCCCGGGTCCGCCAGCACTTCTACATCGCCCACGTCCACACGAACCCGATCGTCGGCTCCGATCAATGCGCCGCCCAACACGTCGTCGACGAAAACGGGTCGCAGACTGGGCTGAACCACGCCGGCCTGCAGCCGCGAGGAGTCGAGCAAGTTACTCACCAACGCGGTCAGCTGATCGGCCGATTCGTCGATGGTGGCGAGCAATTCGTCGGTGTCCTCGGGCGAGAACTGAACGTCGGTGCTGCGCAGCGACGAGGACGCGGCCTTGACCGCCGACAGTGGCGTCCGCAGATCGTGGCTCACGGCCGAGAGCAATGCTCGACGCAACGCGTCGGCCTCGGCGAGCGCGTTGGCTCGGCTGGCTTCCTCGGCGAGACGCGCCTGACGGACCATGCCGGCCGCTTGGTTGGCCACCGCCGCGAGTACCCGCCGATCGTGCGCGCGGGTACGTTCGCCGACGAGCAGCAACGTGAAGTCGCCCGCGTCGACCTCGGTGTCGGCTGCGGCACGATCGACAGGAGCCTGCGCGCCGGCGCTGCCCACGATGGATCCGGACTGGTTGTCCCACAGCGCAACGCCCGTCTGCCGATAGGTCTCACGGGCGCGTTCGAGGAGTGCGGTCAGATCCGCTCCGCGGAGTACCGATCCGGCGAACAGCGTCAACAGCTCGGCTTCCTGGGTGGCCCGGCGTGCCTGACGCGTCCGCCGGGCGGCGGCGTCGACGAGGGCGGCGACGGCAACGGCGACGAGGAGCAGCACGACGGTGACGACGAAGTTGTCGGGCTCGGCGATCGTCAGGCTGTACCGGGGTGTGGTGAAGAAGTAGTTGAGCAGGAAGCCCGCGATCAATGCCGAGAGTGCTGCCGGCGCAACCCCTCCCAGCAGCGCGACGCACAGCACCACCATGAAGAACAGGGCGCTCTCACCGCTGGAGTCGAAGTCCGGTCCGACCGTGCTCAGTACGGCGGCGGCCAGGCACGGCACCAGGACGGCGGCGACCCACGCGATGATCCGTCGACGACCCGAATCGACCTGCATGCCCCTGCGGGTGGCCTGCTCGGCGTGGGTGACCATGTGTACGTCGATCTTTCCCGAGTTCTGCACCACCGCCGCGCCGATGCCCTCGTCGAGGATGCGGGCGGCACGTGACCGTCTCGAGGTGCCGATCACCAGCTGCGTCGCATTCACCCCGCGGGCGAAGTCGAGCAGCGTCGTCGGCACGTCGTCGCCGACGACACTGTGCACGCTGGCACCCAGCCCGGCGGCCAGCTTGCGCACCGAACCCATCTGCGGTGCCGAGACACCCATGAGCCCGTCGCCGCGGACGATGTGCAGCACCATCAGCTCGGCACTGGACTTCGAGGCGATGCGACTGGCGCGGCGCAGCAACGTTTCCGATTCCGGGCCACCGGTCACCGCCACCACCACGCGCTCGCGGGCCTCCCACGTGTCGGTGATGCGATTGTCCTTGCGGTACTTCACCAGTGCCGCGTCGACCTGATCGGCGATCCACAGCAGCGCCAGCTCGCGCAAGGCAGTGAGGTTGCCGCCGCGGAAGTAGTTGCTCAGTGCGGCGTCGACCTTCTCGGCGGCGTAGACGTTGCCGTGCCGCAATCTGCTGCGCAGCGCCTCGGGGGTGATGTCGACCAACTCGACCTCGTCAGCGGCTCGAACGACGCTGTCGGGCACAGTCTCTCGCTGCGGCACTCCGGTGATCTGCTGCACCACGTCGTTGAGCGATTCGAGATGCTGGACGTTGAGGGTGGAGATGACGTCGATGCCTGCGTCGAGCAGCACTTCGACGTCCTGCCACCGCTTGCCGTGCACGCTGCCCGGGGTGTTGGTGTGCGCCAGTTCGTCGACGAGCACCACCTGCGGCTTTCGGGCCAGGACGGCGTCGAGATCGAGTTCCTGCGCCGAGGACCCGCGGTACTCGACGGTCGCCATCGGCAGCACTTCGATGCCGTCGAGCGCGTCGATCGTTCGCGCTCGGCCGTGTGTCTCGACCACGGCCGCCACGACGTCGCAGCCCCGGCTGCGCAGTCGATGCGCCTCGCCGAGCATGGCGAAGGTCTTGCCGACGCCGGGTGCTGCGCCGAGGTAGATCCGCAGCTCACCCCTGTCCGCCACAGCGTGTCTCCTCACCCGGCCGGTATGTGTCCCGTAGTGCCAGGTTCAACTCCGGAACGTTCACCGCTTCGGCACCGAGTACACCGTACTGCGGCCCGTGCGTGTACTCGGCGACCAGAGCCTCGACGTCGCTCACCGAGGCTCCGTTCACCTGAGCGACTCGCGCGATCTGGATGGCCGCGTAGGCGGGGCTGATGTCGGGATCGATCCCCGAACCGGACCCGGTGACGGCATCGGCCGGTACCGCAGCCGGATCGACGTTCTCCCGGGCCGCGATGGCAGCGCGGCGCTGCTCGACGAACGACGCCAGCACCTCGCTCGACGGCCCCTGGTTGGTCGGCAGGGCCGCGGCCGGATCCCCCGGAGCGAACGCGTCGTCGTCGGATACCGACCCGGTGACGCGGGTGTGGAAGAACGGATCCGGCTCTCCCGGAGCCACCTGCGGGTCGACGCCGATCAACGAGCTTCCGACGACGCAGCCCCGGGCGTCGCGCAGCGGCGAACCCTCGGCGGAGTCGGTCCCGATACGGCTGATGCCCCAGACCACGGCCGGGTAGACGATGCCGAGCACGACCGTCAATGCCAGCAGCACTGCGAAGCCGGCAACAACCTGGCGAAGAAATCCCTGTACGAAGCGCATGATCAGCCAATCCCTGGAATGTGTCGAACGAGGAGGTCGATGAGCCAGATGCCGACGAACGGGCTGATGACGCCGCCGACGCCGTACACCAGCAGGTTCCGGCGCAGCAACGCTGCCGCCGATGCCGGGGTGTAGCGAACACCTTTGAGCGCCAAGGGGATCAGCGCGACGATCACCAGTGCATTGAAGATCACCGCAGACAGGATCGCCGATTCCGGCGTCGCCAGACGCATGATGTTCAGCCCACCGAGCTGCGGATAGACGGTGGAGAACATCGCCGGCAGAATCGCGAAGTACTTCGCCAGATCGTTGGCCAGCGAGAACGTCGTCAGCGCGCCGCGGGTGATGAGGAGCTGCTTGCCGATCTCGACGATCTCGATCAACTTGGTCGGGTCGGAATCGAGGTCGACCATGTTGCCGGCTTCCTTGGCGGCAGACGTGCCGGTGTTCATCGCGACACCGACGTCGGCCTGGGCAAGAGCCGGGGCGTCGTTGGTCCCGTCGCCTGTCATCGCGACCAGCCTGCCGCCCTCCTGTTCCTGCCGGATCAGCGTGAGCTTGTCCTCGGGCGTCGCCTCCGCGAGGTAATCGTCGACCCCGGCCTCGGCGGCGATGGCCTTGGCGGTGAGCGGGTTGTCGCCGGTCACCATGACCGTTCGAATTCCCATGGCGCGCAGCTGTGCGAACCGCTCGGCGATGCCCGGCTTGACCACGTCGGAGAGCTCCACGACACCGAGAGCACGAGCAGCAGAACCGGTTTCGCGTACCGCCACCACCAGCGGGGTACCGCCGTTCTGGGCGATGTCGTGCACGGTGGCGTCGAGATCCGCCGTGCCGCCGCCCTCACGGATCCAGCTGTAGACCGAATCCGCTGCACCCTTACGGATCTCCATGCCCGGAAGGTCCAGCCCGCTCATCCGAGTCTGCGCCGTGAAGGCCACGAACTCGCCGCGCTCGGATTCGCCTTCTGCCATCGAAGATTCGAAGTCACGCTCGACCAGTTCGACGATGCTGCGGCCCTCGGGGGTGCCGTCGGCGAGTGAGGACAGTCGAGCTGCCCGAGCCAGTTCGACGGCGTCGACGCCTGTGGCCGGGTGCAGTCCGGTCGCGCGTCGATTTCCGAAGGTGATGGTGCCGGTCTTGTCCATCAGCAACGTGTCGATGTCGCCTGCCGCTTCCACTGCGCGTCCGGACATCGCCAGCACGTTGCGCTGCACCAGGCGGTCCATGCCCGCGATGCCGATCGCCGAAAGCAGCGCGCCGATCGTGGTGGGGATGAGGCAGACCAACAGTGCGATCAGCTGGATCGGATCCTGCTGCTGCCCTGCGTAGTTCGACATCGGACCGATGGCGACGACGGCGAAGAGGAACACGATCGTCAGGGACGCGAGCAGGATGTTCAGGGCGATCTCGTTCGGCGTCTTCTGCCGAGCCGCGCCCTCGACGAGTGCGATCATCCGGTCGACGAACGTCTCACCCTGCGCTGCAGTGATTTTCACGACGATCTCGTCCGAGAGCACGATGGTGCCGCCGGTGACCGCCGATCGGTCGCCGCCGGACTCGCGCACCACGGGAGCCGATTCTCCGGTGATCGCCGACTCGTCGACGGTGGCGATGCCCTCGATGACGTCGCCGTCACCGGGTATGACCTCACCTGCCGAGACGATCACCTCGTCGCCGACGAGCAATTCGGCACCGGCGACCTCTTCCACTCCGGATGCTGTGCGCCGTCGGGCAACAGTGTCCTGCTTGACCTTTCGCAGGCTGGCGGCCTGGGCCTTGCCGCGGCCCTCGGCCACGGATTCGGCGAGGTTGGCGAACAGCACCGTGAACCAGAGCCATCCGGTGACGAACCAGGCGAACACCGACGGCTGTGCGATCGAGAGGATGGTGGTGACGATGGAGCCGAGGAAGACGACGAACATGACCGGGTTGCGGGCCAGGTGCCTCGGGTCGAGTTTGCGGAACGCGCCGGGGACGGCCGTTCTCAGTGACAGGTTCATTGCATGGCCTCTGCTATGGGTCCGAGAGCAAGTGCGGGGAAGAACGTGAGGGCGGCGACGAGAATCGCGGTGCCGATCAGCAATGTGCCGAACAGCGGCCCGTCGGTGGGGAGGGTGCCTGCGTTGGGTGCGCTGCGTTTGGTCGTCGCCAGTGATCCGGCCAGTGCCAGCACGAAGACGATCGGCAGGAAGCGGCCGAGCAGCATCGCGACACCGAGGGAGATCTGGAACCAGTCGCTGGTCACCGTCAGTCCACCGAAGGCGCTGCCGTTGTTGTTGGAGGCCGACGCGTAGGCGTAGAGCACCTCGGTGAAGCCGTGGATACCGGGATTGCCCTGATAGCTGGTCGTCGATTCGAGAATCACGGTGATGGACGTGCCGACGAGCACGAGGATCGGCATCACCAGTACCGACAGTGCGGCCATCGTGATGGCGCGTCGACCCAGCTTCTTGCCGAGGAACTCGGGAGTGCGGCCGACGAGCAGGCCGCCGACGAACACGGCGATGACCGCGAGCACGAGCAATCCGTACAGGCCGGTGCCGACGCCGCCGGGTGCGATCTCGCCGAACAGCATGTTCAGCAGTACTGTTCCGCCGCCGAGTGCAGACATACTGTCGTGCGCGGAATTGACTGCACCGGTCGATGTTCCGGTGGTGGACACGGCGAACAGCGCCGACGCCGGAATGCCGAAGCGGACTTCCTTGCCTTCCATCATCGCGCCCGCAGCGGTGGCTGCGACGCCCCGGGTTCCGGACTCGGCGAACAGCGTGACCGTCAGCAGCGTGGCCCAGAGCGTCGCCATGACCGCCAGCAGCGTCAGGCCCTGCTTGCGGTTGCCGATCATGGTGCCGAACGTGCGGGTGAGCGCGACCGGGATCAACAGCAGCGAGATGATCTGCACGATGTTGGTCAGCGGGGTCGGGTTCTCGAACGGATGCGCCGAGTTGGCTGCGAGGATGCCGCCGCCGTTGGTGCCGATTTCCTTGATCGCCTCCTGAGAGGCAACGGGCGCAAGCGCATTGGTGACCGTCTGCCCGTCCAGTCCGGTGGAGGTGAATCCGGTCGAGAACGACATGATGGTGCCCTGAGTCAGCATGATCACGGCCACCAGCAGCGCCAGCGGCAACAGAATGCGCAGTGTTCCGCGAGTGAGGTCGACCCAGAAGTTGCCGAGCTCACCGCCGGTGGAGACACGCACGAAGCCACGGATGACGGCGATCGCAACCGCGAGACCGACTGCGGCAGAGACGAAGTTCTGCACCGCGAGACCCAGCGGCTGCGTCAGGTTGGACAGCGTGGTCTCGGGGACGTACGACTGCCAGTTGGTGTTGGTGACGAACGACGCGGCGGTGTTGAACGCCATCGCCGGGCTGACCCCGGACAGGCCCCCGTTCAGCGGCAGCACACCCTGAATTCGCTGCAGTACGAACAGGAACACGACGCCGGCGAACGAGAACCCCAGCAGACTGGTGGAGTAACCCACCCACGTCTGTTCGGAGGCGGAGTTCACCCGAGCCACCCGATAGAGCAGACGTTCGACGCGCGTGTCGTGGGAGGAGTCGAACACTCGGGCCATGTAGTCGCCGAGCGGTACGTACGCCGCAGCCAGCACGACGATTACCACCGCGATCTGCAGGCCCGCGACAAGAGCAGGATTCATGGCGGCGTCAGAACCTCTCCGGATCGAGGAGAGCGACGAACAGGTACACCGCAACACATGCGGCAACCACGAGACAGAGCAATTCGGTCATTGCTCGATCCTGAATCCCGCGACCGAGCCGAACCGCGTTCCTTACGCTTTCTTACGCCGTCGACCAGCGGTCATGACGCAGTTTTTACGTCAGCGCCAGCGCTCCACCGACCATGGCGATCCGCTAGCGCTCCTCGATGTCGTCGACGCGGATCTCCACGACATCGCGTTCGAGGGTGGTGCCCAGCAGATCCGACACGGTATCGATCGCGATGGTCGCGAGCTCTTCTCCCGCGGCCTGCAGGTCGTCGCCGTACACCCCGATCACCGCGACGAACAGGCCGATACAGGCATGGTCGTCGAGGTCGAGGTCGATCTCGGTCGGTTGCGCGCCGCGTACACCTGCGAGTGCACGCCGGAGCGTCGTCTTGACGATGTGATCGCTGATCCGCAGCGAGTCCGCCGGTCCCGCCGTGGAGCCGAGCGGATACGCGCTGTCGATAGGCCACGTACGCCTGGTGGTGTTACGTACCTTCGTGAGGATGGACGCGCTGATGTCCACCCAATTCGGTTCCTGCGGTGCGTCCCGAAGTTCGGTGGCAGCACGCGCGAGAACCGAATCCGGCTCTACTGGGTTCGCCATGTTGCCAACCTTTCGCTCAATGTTGCTCGTGCTCTGGTCAACTGACCACGTACTGCGCCTGCGGACAACGTCATGATCGCGCCGATCTCGGGATGCGTCAGGCCCTCGACCTCGCGAAGCAACCAACAGGCCCGCTGGCGGTACGGCAGCTCCGACAGCGCGACGCCCAGCTCGGTCATGAAGCTGTCGGCCTCGACATCGGCCTCGGGATTGCTGCCCGCGCCGGTGCTCTTGCGCTCGAACAACCAATCCTCGGCGGGTGGAACGCTGCGCTTGCGGCGATGGTCGATCACCTTGTGCGAGACCAACGAGAACAACCATGTTCGCAGAGCCGAGTCCCCACGGAAATTGTCGAGGCCCTTCCACGCTGCCACAAAAGCGTCCTGCACCACCTCCTCGGCGGCACCTTGATCGGACAGCATGTTGCGCGCATAGCGGAACATCTCCGGGCCGTAGCGCCGGACGATCTCCTCGAACGCATCGGTCTCGCCCAGCGCCGCGGCGCCGACGAGAACGCGGTCCGACGCGTCAACCCACTCCATCGGGCCCCCAGTTCGCTTCATCGTGGTCATCGATCACGCAAGTCTTTCGATACCGGTTTACCAGTGGACGTAATCTATGACGTAGGTCACTTTATTTGGACGTGCGTTTCACCGATCGAGCTACGACCAACTCCTGTCACACACTCTGCACCGAAGACACACAACGAAGAGAGGCATTCATGAGCTCCACGACGGACACCAAGGCAACCGTATCCGCAGCAGGCGAAGGAAAGACCGACATCACCACCAAGTCGGACTCCGTGCTCGTCAGCTCGCAGGGCCGCACCACCATTGCCGATACCGTCGTCTCCAAGATCGCCGGCATCGCCACCCGTGAGGTCCAGGGAGTGCACGCCGTCGGCGGCGGAGCCAGCCGCGCAATCGGCGCTCTCCGCGAGCGCATCCCCGGTGCCCGCGTCAACCAGTCGCAGGGCGTGTCGGTCGAGGTCGGCGAGCGTCAGGCAGCGGTCGACATCGACATCGTCGCCGACTACGGCGTCTCCATCGCAGACCTCGCAGCGGGCATCCGTCGCAACGTCATCAACGCCGTCGAGCGCATGACCGGCCTCGAGGTCACCGAGGTCAACATCGTCGTTCACGACATCTACCTCGACGACGGCTCGGACGACGAAGACACCACCAGCGAGCCCGCCACCACCCGAGTGCAGTGACCGACCCGCACATGACGGAACGTGACAGGTCCGAGGACATCGCCGACGCCGTACTGGCGATCGACGGTGTCGTCGGGCTGCACGGCGGCATGTTCGGTGAGGCCGCTACGTATCTGCCCGGGCGTCGTATCGCCGGCATCCGAATCGGTGAGGACGGGACCGAGGTCCACGTATCGCTGGAGTTCGGAGTCGCAGTCCGCGAGACGGCCGATGCAGTACGACGCACAGTGGCGACGATGGTCGACGGGCCCGTGCACGTCACCGTCGAGGACATTGTGCGAGTCTGACCAGGTGAACCAGCACGCAGCGCACGACCGAGCCGCCGAGTACAAGGCGGCTCGGCGCGCTGTGGCACGCGAACACCACCCCGACATCGGCGGCGACCCGGCCCGGTACATGGCCGCACTCGCAGATGTCGACCGAAGATTCGCGGTGCTGCCCTCGGCCCCTGTCAACGCAGCGAGCACACCGACGGCATTCCGTGCGTCCTCGATTCCGTCCCCGCTACGCACACTTCCCAAGCGGATCGCTCGTATCCGCAAACGCGTCACCAGGCGCAACTACTTCGAACTCTGAGTGGAGATCAAGACCATGACCACTGCAACCATCGGTTTGTTCGTGGGACTTCTGCTGGCCATCGCCGCAGCGGCAGGCGGCTTCACCGGCTTCCTCATCGCCATCGTTCTCGGCGGCCTCGGATTCTTCGTCGGCCGCTACATCGACGGCGAACTGGACCTGAACTCGATCATGCGTGGTCGCGGTCGTGACTGAGACAGCTGCGACCGACACCCCCGAGGACGCCGGCGAACGCGGATCACTGGAGATCAAGCACAAGGCCGTCGAGCGCCTGGCAGTACTCGCTGCCCGCAGCACCGACGCCGTTGCCGATCCTCAGCCGGGCCTGCGCGTCCTCGGTGGGCGTGACCTACCCAAGGCCGACGTGACGATCAACGGCTCCCGCGTTCGCGCCCAGGTCGCGGTGGCGGTCACCTGGCCATCGCCGCTGGCGAAGGTGGCCGCTGACGTTCGTGCCGCCGTGGCCCGGGATCTGTCCGAGCTGGGCATCTACACCGTCGATCGAGTCGACGTCACCGTCCAATGCGTACCCGCCGAAGCCACCGTCGAAGAAGGGAGAGTGCAATGACCGCGAAAGCGACGAAGAAGCCGGTAGCCAACCCCGCCGCCGCCGTACCCGCAATCCTGTTCGCACTCGTCCTCATCGGAGCCGGTGTGGTCCTCGGCCGAGAAGCGTTGCTGAACCTGGGTGCCATCGACGGCCCCGAGTGGGTCGGCCCCGCTGCCACGAACCTGGACGGGCTCACCGCGCAGAGTTGGATGCTGCCGGCCGGGATTGCCGCCGTCGTCGTCGGATTCATCCTCGTCCTGCTCGCCGTCAAGCCACGCCGGCGGACCCACCGTGCCCTCACCGAGCAGGACGTCTGGCTCCGCAAGGGTGACGTCGCCGCTGTTGCTCGCACCGCCGCTCTCGACAACGCCGGAGTCGACTCCGCGACGGCCAAGGCCGGCAACAAGAAGGTCACCGTCGCCGCGTCGACCGTGACGGGCACCGACACCGCAGCGCTGAAATCGTCGATCGCCACCTCCGTCGACGACGCTCTCCGCCCACTCGCGCCGGCACCGAAAGTCCGCACGCGAGTGCGAACGACAGGACAACCATCGTGAAACGCGCAACTGCCTCGGTCGACCGAACCAGCACAGCGGTCGTCGGACTCGCACTGATCGCCCTCGGCGGCGGAGCAATCGCGTGGGAACGTGGCCAGTTCCCGGGCCGCGAGCGCATCGATGCCGCGTTCGTCGACACCACCGTCGACGCCGGGTGGTGGCCCTGGGCTCTCGGAGCAGCCGCGATCGTTCTCGTTCTTATCGGATTGTGGTGGCTGCTCGCGCACCTGCCCCGCCGTTCGGTCGGCACCGTCGCGTTTTCGTCCACTGCAGACTCGGATGTCGACGGCAGGCTCAGTGTCGATCTGACCACCGCCGCCAAGAGTGCTGCCAAGTCCCTGGCAGCCCACGAGGGCGTCGTGTCTGCACACGGCCGATCGGTGTCGGACCGCGGTCAGCGAGTCGTCGAGATCACCGCGACCATCGACCCGGCCGTGACGACACTCGACAAGGTCTCCGCGGTCGCGGCACAGACGCGCAACGACATCGTGACGTCACTGGACGGTACTCCCGCCGCAGTGCGGATCCTGTTGCAGTGCGGAAAGTCTCGAAAGCAGTCCGTTCGCGTGAGCTGACTTCCGCTCGAACGCTCAGGAGAACTCGATCTCCCCGATCAGGCCGTGATGGTCCGATCCGGGGAGATCGATTCTTTCCAGCGACCGCGCATGGCCGGAGTTGGTGAGGATGTGGTCGATCCCGACGACAGCGGGCGTGCCCTTGTCCGTGGGATAGGTCGGGATCAGGCCCTTGCCCAATTGCGCTGCGGCGTCCGAGTATCCGACGTCGAGCAGGTTGCGGAACTTCTTGTGCGAGTACGTGGTGTTGAAGTCCCCGCTGACGATCACCCGGCCGGTGCCTGCCACCGCCTCCAAATCGTTTCGCAGCGTGTCCAATTCAGCGGTCCAGATGTCCGCCGGGGTGATGTAGGCGGGACCGGGATGCACGGCCAGCAGCGTGACCGGCTCGGAACCGGGGACCTCGACCTCGGTGGCGAGATTGACCGGGCCGTATCCGTCGAGCTGCCGGTTGTCCGAGATCGGGAATCGGCTGTAGATTCCGGCTCCGCCGCCACCTGTCGCGTACGGCTCGAGGTAGCTGTAGGGAAAAAGCTCGTCCATACCGGCGTCACGGAGACCGACCACCGACGCGTCGGTCAGTTCCTGGATCGTGACGACATCGACGGCACTGTCGCGGGCCTGACCGACCACGGCATTGGGATCGGCCAGCCCGACCATCAGATTCGCCTGCATGACGCGCAACCGCACGCCCTCGCTGCCCGTCGCGTCCTCGGGTGCCGCGTCCGCCACGTAGAGCGGTGCGTAGGCCACTGCGCCTGCAGCGAGAACCAGGGCGGAGACTCCCGCCAGAACCCAGCGCCGACCGATCAACGCCACCAGGGCACCGACCACCACGGCGATGAACATCAACGGAACGAACGACGCGAGCGCGATCAGAACGTTGACCCGGGTGTCGGTGTAGTAGACGCCCAGTGCCACGAGCCCGGTGGCGATGCCCAGAATGGCGATCGAGCCGGTGAGTATTCGTATCCAGGTTCGCTGCATCCGCCCTAGAGTAGCTACGCTCGCACGCCGCCGACCAACGCTCGGATGGTCGTCCAGGTCATCGACAACAAACCGCGAACCGCCGCGAACGAGAACGCAATGGACCACACCGTTCGTGTCGACGGTTCTTCGACCGGCACTCCGGCGAATCGATCGGACAACCAGTCCAAGGTCAGCGGCGCACCGATCGGGTGCAGCGACAGGTGTTCGCTCAGCCGATCCCGCAGATAGGTCACGTGGGCTCCGGCCTCGATGTACCGATCCACCTGTCCGTCGACGTCGTCGACGGCGATGATCTGATCGTGCACCGATTGAATGACCAGCAGCGGTGCCGTCGGCGCGGTGCGCCCGGGCTGAATATCCAGGAACACCTGCACGATCTCGGGCAGTGCCAAGAGATCGGCCAGCGGAACGTCGATGTAGTGGTCCAGGTCGTGCCTGGCCAGTTTGGTCACGGCGCGCACTGTCGTCATCGACTCCACGGAATCGAGAATGCGCATTCCGTCCTCGTTGACGTGCTGACGGATCACCCGATCGAGCTCGGGGTAGGTCCGCCGCAGGCCGGCCACCACCAGTGTCGGCAATGCTGCGTGCAGCGTCGCATTGAGCCGGGTGAACGCCGACCCCGGATCTCCGACGGGGGAGCCGAGCGCGGCACCGACCAGCTCGATCTCCGGTGCGTATTCCGGTGCCATCTCCGCTGCCCAGGATGTTGCGAGCCCGCCGCCCGAGTAGCCCCACAGCGCGACCGGCGTGCTCTCGTTCAATTCGAGCGGCTCGAACGACAACGCCGCGCGGATGGCGTCGAGCGTGCAGAAACCGGGTTCCTGCGGCGAACCCCAGTGGCCGTCGGGTCCCTCGTGATCCGGGATCGAGATGGTCCACCCTCGGCGCAGGGCGTGCAGTACCAGCAGGAACTCGAACTGTGGGACCGCGCCGAAAGCCCGCGAGCCACGCCGAAGCGCGTAGGACGGGAAGCACGAGGACGCGACGCCGTCGATCGCACACTGATAAGACAGAAGTACCGGCTCCGCGTCCCGCGGGCGCAGCACCGTCGTGACGCTGGCCTGGGGATACCCACCGAGATCAGCGGTGCGATAGAGCAGCTGCCACGCATCGACTCGCTGGCGCACACGACCGAACATCGCGACCTCGACCGGCCGCACCTTGAGAATCATCCCCGGTGGAGCCGCTTCGTACCCATCGGGCGCGGCGTAGAAGGGGTCGTCCTCCGGCCTGGTCGCGTCGCTCCGGCTCGGTGCTCGTTCCACCGGCCAGGGCTGTTCGTCTTCTATCGATCTGTCGACGCTCATGTCCCACCGCTTCTTGTCCGAGTCTCGCCGTCACACTAACTTGCCCTCAACGACCCCATTTCATGCAGCCTGCTGCCAATTGGTGATCAGGACATCGGTCGCGTAGCTGAGGTCGAGGCCCTCCCCACCCCAGTTCGGGATTATGGCGTCGGGCGCGATGCCTTTGTGTCGCCGCCGGAGTTCGTCCGCGTCGCCGGACATCGTCGGTGCGTGAATCATCTCGATTCCCGAAGGATGGTGAAACGAGAAGCGTTGATCGTCGAGGGCTTCGATGAAGAAGTACCCGTCGTGCAGCGCTCGATGGTGTTCGCCGCACAGCAGGACCAGGTTGTCGAGCGTGGTCTTGCCTCCCCGTGAGCGGTAGGTGACGTGATGGGCATGCAGAAATCGAGTGCGCCCACATCCGGGCACCGTGCAGCATCGATCTCGAATGATCCACTGCCGCAATTGGGTTCGGCTCGTCGCTTTCGCAGTCGAACTCCACCGCACAGTCTTGCCGAGGCGGCCGTGGCCGACCGTCCGCATGACCGCAGAACACAGCACCTGAGCCAACGTTTCGTCGTCCAGACCCGGGCCGTCGTCGAAATGGGCATGATCGTGACCCGCCTCGTCGATGCCGCCGAGGTGGACCAACACTTCCGCCGCCGGTGAGACAACCGGTGAATCCATTCCGGCACAGACCATCTCGGCCATGGCAATCATCGCCGGCACCGGGTTGGACGGTGCCGGAGCCGCCCGGTCACCCTCGGATTCGCCCTCGGTTCGGGTGCGCTCGTACTCCGCCCTGGTCAATGCAGCCAGAAACCGCTTGCCATCCTCGGGCCGAAAACGCGCCGTCAGCACGAGCGAGCCGTCGTCCTCGTCCCAGCGCCACCGCCCCACGGACGGATCGGCATCGACTCCGTTTCCCCTGGTCGGACGCATCGCTTTCTTCAGGCCACGGCAAAGACGCTCGATGTGGGCGGCGGGTGCATCGAGCGCCTTCTGCAGCAGCGACGCCTCGTTGTCGACCGTGGCCACCCTCGTCATCGCCCGAACCTTGGAGTACGAGACCGTGCCGCTCAGGTACGCCGAGGTGATCAGCGGCAACTCCCGCATCGCCTTGGCCACCCGCACCTGCTCACGAGCCGTGTGCAGGTCGACTCCCGCACGCCACGACAACCAGTGCGCACAGGATCGCACTTCCCATCCCGCCCATCCGCGTCGAGCATCGAACTCACCCACCAGAATCAGATACTGCGCCGACGCGGCAGCGATCTGACCGGCCAGAGCGCAGATCTCGGTCTCGATTTCTCTCGTCTCGATCCGTCCCGCCTCGGATCCTGCTTCTTGCATGTCGCTCATGAACGCCCCCATTCATCGAATGCATGTTCGACGAAGCGTACGACGCGGTACCGACAAGAACTTCTCGACGAGGTCCGACGCGTCCCCGCGGGGACGTTCCCGGCTTGCTTTCTCGCTGTCCGGCCCGATACTGACACCGGATGCTGGTTCCGAGCGGAGGGCGGTAGGCGCACGTGAGCGACGACCCGCCGGTACCCGAGCAGGCCACGAGGCATCCGGCATCGACTGGGCAGCGAATGCCCTACATGGCCGACGTCCGCAATCCTCTCGCGCGCTTTCGCAGTCCGCTGCGCAGCACGTGGCTGACGTCGCTGTTCGGTGCGGTACTGCTCGTCGCGCTGCCGATCATCACGGTGACGGGGCTGCTTTCGTACAGCGCCTACGGACCGCAGTTCGGCCAGGCCAGACCCGGAGCCGTCGGGTGGCTGCGGTTGCCGTACTTCGACTGGCCCACCAACCCTGCCTGGCTGTACCAACTCACCCAGGGCCTGCACGTCGGGCTCGGGCTGATCATCGTGCCGCTCGTCATCGCCAAACTGTGGTCGGTGATGCCCAAGCTGGTCGAACTACCACCGGTCCGATCGCCGGCACATGCGCTCGAACGACTGTCGCTGTTGGCACTGGTCGGTGGCCTGCTGTTCGAGATCGTCACCGGCGTTCTCAACATCCAGTACGACTACGTGTTCGGTTTCGACTTCTACGCCGCTCACTACTTCGGTGCCTGGGTGTTCATCTCCGGATTTCTCGTGCACCTCGGTCTCAAGGTTCCGCTGATGTGGCGCACCCTGAGGTCCGAGTCCCTGATGGACGTGTTGCGGGCTCGCAACGACGCTCCGGACCAACAGAGCGACGACAGCCCCCCGTCGACCATGAGTCGACGCGGTGCCATCGGATTGGTCGCTGCCGGAATGGGTTTCGTCGCGGTGTTGACCGTCGGCCAGACGCTCGGAGGAGTGCTGCGCAAGGCTGCGATTCTGCTGCCTCGCGGACGCTCGTACGGTGACGGCCCCAACGACTTTCAGATCAACCGAACCGCCGAAGCTGCGGGGATCACCGAGGCGCAGACCGGGCCCGACTGGCAACTGACGATCAGCAGCGCAGCCGACGACGCCGTCCCGGTGGTGCTGTCTCGGGGCAGGCTGCTGTCGATGCCGCAGCGCACTGCCGAACTTCCGATCGCGTGCGTCGAAGGATGGTCGACCACGCAGACGTGGACCGGTGTCCCGTTGGCCGAACTCGCCGCGCTGGCAGGCGTACCCGCACCGCGATCGGCCGAGGTCACTTCGCTCGAGCAGAACGGTGCATTCACGCGCGCGGGAAATCCGTGATCGAGCGAGAGATCCACGCCGTTGACTTGCAACGCGAGCAACGAATCCGGATGGCTTGCTTGATTGCCCTGTAGTACCGCGCGCGTGAATGCACCGTTCTGCTCGAGCGAAGTGACCTCGGCCGATCGCGGTGCGGGTACGCCTGCCAGCGCGGCGAGTTCGGCCAACGGGACAC
>NZ_NOZF01000088.1:0-33885 GCF_002258565.1 Rhodococcus sp. 05-2254-6 | reverse complement strand
GGGGTGTTCGTGTGGACGTTCATGTCCGACCTCTCTCATACGCCATGGGTGACTCGGCTCACAGACGACACTAGGACTCCCGATCGATTCATGTCCAAGACCATCTGCGCATCGACCGATGCAGTAGTGGCATCGGTAGGCACAGCGGGAGCCCATCACACCTGGCAGCGCGATCGATACCGAGAGTGGATCGAATGTGACTTTTTTAGACTTGGACATGAATCGATCGGGAGTCCTAGTGTCGTCTGTGAGCCGAGTCACCCATGGCGTATGAGAGAGGTCGGACATGAACGTCCACACGAGCACCCCCGTCGTCACCGAGATGCGCGTCATTCCCATTGCCGGTCACGACGACATGCTGCTGAACCTCAGCGGAGCGCACGCCCCGTACTTCACCCGCAATCTGGTGGTGCTCACCGATTCGGATGGGCGCATCGGTGTCGGTGAAGTGCCCGGCGGAGAGGCGATCCGGCAGACTCTCGAGGATGCGCGGGTACTCGTCGAGGGCCAGGGCATCGGTCGGTACAACGCCGTGCTGGCCGAGATGCGCCGCACGTTCGCGGATCGTGATGCCGGGGGCCGAGGCGCGCAGACCTTCGATCTGCGGATCGCGATTCACGCTGTGACCGCGGTGGAATCGGCGTTACTGGATCTACTCGGCCAGCATCTCGGCGTCAGCGTCGCCGCGTTGTTGGGAGACGGTCAGCAGCGTGACAAGGTCCAGGCTCTGGGCTACCTGTTCTTCGTCGCCGATCGCACCAAGACCGACCTCGCCTACCGTGGTGCAGCCGACGAGGCTGCTGGGGCCGACGACTGGATGCGCATCAGGCACGAGGAGGCCATGGATCCCGAGTCGATCGTGCGCCTCGCCGAGGCGGCGCAGGCCCGATACGGATTCCAGGACTTCAAGCTCAAGGGTGGTGCGCTGCCCGCCGCCGAGGAGGCCGCTGCGGTGCGCGCATTGGCCGAGCGATTCCCCGAGGCTCGAATCACGTTGGATCCCAACGGCGGTTGGTTGCTGAAGGACGCGATCGAGACGTGTCGTGGCCTGCGGGATGTCCTGGCCTACGCCGAAGATCCCGTCGGACCGGAGGGCGGATTCTCCGGTCGAGAAGTGATGACCGAATTCAAGCGCGCCACCGGGTTGCAGACCGCGACCAACATGATCGCCACCGACTGGCGCGAGATGGGCCACACCATCCGATCCGGTGCCGTGGACATCCCGTTGGCCGACCCGCACTTCTGGACGATGGCCGGTTCTGTCCGCGTAGCGCAGCTGTGCGATGCGTGGGGTCTGACGTGGGGTTCGCACTCCAACAACCACTTCGACGTGTCACTGGCCATGTTCACCCACGTCGCCGCGGCCGCTCCAGGAACGATCACGGCCATCGACACGCACTGGATCTGGCAGGACGGACAGCGAGTGACCAAGGAGCCGTTCACGATCGAGGACGGCTACCTGACCGTGCCCGACAAGCCGGGTCTGGGTGTCGAGCTCGACTTCGAGCAGATCGATGCGGCGCACGAGCTGTACCAGAAGGAAGGTCTCGGTTCCCGCGACGACTCCATCGGTATGCAGTACCTGATCGAGGGATGGGCGTTCGACAGCAAGCGGCCGGCCCTGGTGCGATGAGTTCCGGTGCGCGGATGAAGATCGTTGTCGGTGACCGTAATGTGCTGCCGCATCGGGAGCAGTTCGAGGCGGGCCTGCCCGCCGATGCCGAGGTGGTCTGGTGCATCCCGTTCGACGAAAACCGCATCATCGACGAGCTTGCCGATGCCGACGTCTACGTCGGTGGCAAGTTCAGCGCGGCCATGGGTGCCGCTGCGCCGAATCTGCGTATGGTGCACGTCGCAGGCGCGGGAACGGACAATGTCGATTGTTCCCGCTTGGGTCCCGATGTGCAGGTGTGCAACACGTTTCACCACGAGCAGTCGATTGCCGAGTATGCCGTTGCTGCGACCGTGATGCTGCGACGTAAGTTTCTGCAACAGGATCGGGCGCTGCGCGCGGGCCGGTTCGCGACCGCTGTCTACGATCCGAGCATCGCGCAACCGTTGTCGTTGAGCGGTGCTCGCATCGGATTCGTCGGGTTCGGGCATATCGGTCGAAAAACGTGGCAGTTGTTTCGGGCGTACGGGGCAACCGGTGCTGCGGTCACCGGCAGCGGACGAGCTCCGGACGAGGGCCTCGAATGGGTCGCTGATGCAGGGGATGTGAAGAGGCTCGCCGATTTCGCGGATGTTCTCGTGGTCTCCGCGCCGTTGAACGAGCACACTCGCGGCATGATCGGTGCCGAGGAACTTCGGAGGCTGGGTGAGGACGGGATACTCGTCAACGTCGGCCGTGGGCCCTTGGTGCAGGAACAACCACTGTTCGACGCACTGTCTCGCAACGAGATCGCTGCAGCTGCCATCGATGTCTGGTACCGCTACCCGGGGCCGGACGGGGTGGGCGAACCGAGTTCTCTGCCGTTCCGTGAACTCGACAACGTGCTGATGACTCCCCACTCGTCGGGCGTCACGCACCACACGTTCGTGGGCCGAGTCGCCGATATCGCGTCGAACATCGATGCTTTGGCGGCATCGTTGAGCCGGTAAAAGGTGTTGGACGTGCATGGTTCGCCGAAATAGGCTGGGAAGCAACATAATCGACGAACTCAGGAGTTGCACGATGACCATCGCAACGGACAAGCCCACCAGTGGACTCGTCGCACCGGACGCCGCAGTCAGGGCCCTGGCCGCCGGGGCTGCAAGCCTCGACCGCATCGTCGAGGTGACATTGTCCTCGATCGTGTTGCCGCTGAAGAATCCGATCAGCGATGCCAAGGTGCTCACGGGTCGGCAGAAGGCGATGACCGAGGTGGTGTTCCTGTTCGCGGAGATTCGCACCGAACAGGGCCATGAGGGAATCGGTTTCGGTTATTCCAAGCGTGCGGGCGGCCCCGCCCAGTTTGCGCATGCCCAGGAGATTGCTCCGGTCCTCATCGGTGAGGACCCTAACGACATCGGCAAGATCTGGAACAAGCTGGTGTGGGCCGGTGCCTCGGTGGGCCGCAGTGGTGTGGCGACGCAGGCGATTGCCGCGATCGACATCGCGCTGTGGGATCTCAAAGCCAAGCGTGCGGGGTTGCCGCTGGCCAAGCTGATCGGCTCGGCGCGCGATTCGGTGCAGACGTACAACACCTCGGGTGGTTTTCTGCACACTCCCATCGAGGAGGTCATGGAGAACGCCGCCATCTCACTGGCCAACGGCATCGGCGGCATCAAACTGAAGGTGGGACAGCCGGATTGGCGTACCGATATCGCCCGCGTCACGGCGGTCCGCGAATTTCTCGGTGACGATGTCCCGCTGATGGTGGACGCCAATCAGCAGTGGGATCGGCCGACCGCTCAGCGCATGGGCCGCATTCTGGAGCAGTTCGATCTGGTCTGGATCGAGGAACCCCTCGACGCCTACGACGCCGAAGGGCACGCCCAGCTCGCTCGCAGCCTGGATACCTCGATCGGGACGGGAGAGATGCTGGCAAGCGTCGGTGAGCACGTCCGCCTCATCGAGGCCGGCTCGGTCGACATCCTGCAACCCGACGCTCCTCGAATCGGCGGAATCACGCAGTTCCTGAAGTTGGCCACGCTGGCAGAGCATCACGATCTGCAACTCGCCCCGCACTTCGCCATGGAGATCCATCTGCACCTCGCGGCGGTGTATCCCCTGCAGACGTGGGTGGAGCACTTCGACTGGTTGGACCCACTGTTCGACGAGCATCTCGAGACGCGAGACGGGCGCATGCATCTCTCCGCGCGCCCGGGACTGGGCTTCACGTTGAGCGAACAGGGACGTGCGTGGACCGTGGCAAAAATAGCAGTGCGCTGACGCGGGAGCGCTGACGCGCAGCTGCGCGGGAGTGGAGCCCGCGGAATGACCCAGGTGCACGGAAACTCGACCTCTGCTACGAGTTTTCGTGCACGTGCCGCGAAGCGGCTCTTCCACTCACATGGCGCGAAGCGGAGCGTACTGTTTCTCGGGTGACAGACGCTCACCAGGCATCGCGATGGTCCGCGATCTTCAGGCCGACGCCGGTTCGGGTCATGGCCACAGGGTTCGCGCTCGCCATCGCGATAGGTGCGGGCGTGCTGTCGCTGCCGGCGGCGACCGTGCCCGGCAGCGAGACCGGGTTTCTGCAGGCGTTGTTCACGTCCACCTCCGCCGTCAGTCTGACCGGCCTGATCGTGGTGGACACTCCGGTGTACTGGTCGAGATTCGGGCAGGGCGTGATCCTTGCCCTGATTCAGATCGGCGGATTCGGGATCATGACGATCGCGTCCCTGGTCGGTCTGGTCCTGGCCGATCGAATAGGTCTGCGCGGCAGGCTCAACGCGGCCGCGGAGGTGCGCACCTCGGGGCTGGGTGATGTCCGAAGCGTCGTCATCGGCGTGTTCCGCACCAGTCTGATCATCGAGAGCGTCGTGGCGACAGCCCTCGCGGCGCGCTTCTTTCTCGGATACGACGAGCCTCTCGGTCGTGCACTGTGGCTGGGGACCTTTCATGCGGTCTCCGCGTTCAACAATGCCGGCTTCGCGTTGTTCAGCGACAACATGATCGGGTTCGCCACCGATCCGTGGATCTGCATCCCACTGTTGATCGCGGTCGTGTTGGGCGGCATCGGATTTCCGGTTCTCTTCGAGATCGCCCGTCGAGTTCGGTCCCGAGCCAGGGGCGGTCGATCGCCCCACCGCTGGTCGCTGCACACACGACTGACGCTGACCGTCACCGGAGTTCTGTTGGTACTCGGACCGACAGTGGTGATGCTCTTCGAGTGGTCCAGAACGCTGGGAGGATTCGGCTTCTGGGACAAGATGCTCGTCGCGACGTTCCAGGGAATCATGCCCCGAACCGCAGGGTTCAACAGTGTCGATTACGCGGATGTCGACAACGCGACCCTGCTGGTCACCGACGTCCTGATGTTCATCGGTGGTGGCAGCGGCGGAACCGCAGGCGGCATCAAGGTCACCACGTTCGCACTGCTGCTGTTCGTCATCCTGGCCGAGATCCGAGGTGACCGCGAGGTGACGGTGTTCGATCGTCGGATCGACGCGCGCGTGCAACGTCAGGCGTTGACCGTGGCACTGATCGGCGTCGCGTTGGTCATGCTCCCGGTCGTCGCGTTGCTGGCGGGCACGGACTTCGACCTCGACGTCCTGCTGTTCGAGGTCGTTTCGGCCTTCGCCACCGTCGGTCTGTCGACCGGTATCACCGCACAGTTGCCCGGGTGGGGACAGATGATCCTGATCGTGCTGATGTACCTGGGCCGCATCGGTTCCATCACTCTGGTCAGCGCCCTCGCCGCCCGCGACCGCGGTCGGCGCTACACGCTCCCCACGGAAAGGCCGTTCATTGGCTAGGAAACCGTCCTCCGACGTCGTCGTCGTCCTCGGCCTCGGCCGCTTCGGCAAGTCGCTGGCGCTGGAATTGATGGGCCAGGGCGTCGAGGTCCTCGGCATCGACACCGACGAGGCTGTGGTGCAACGTGTCTCGGACCGGCTCACGCATGCGGCCGTGGCCGACACCACCGACGAGGAGTCGTTGCGCCAACTGTCGGTTCACGAGTACGACCGCGCAGTGGTGGGCATCGGATCCGATCTCGAGGCAAGTCTGTTGACCGCGTCCGCGCTGATCAACCTGTCGGTGTCCAACATCTGGGCCAAGGCGATCAGCAACGCGCACGCCAAGATTCTCACCCAGATCGGCGTGCACCATGTGGTGCGGCCCGAGCACGACATGGGCAAGCGCGTCGCCCACCTGGTGCGCGGTCGGATGATGGACTACATCGAATTCGACGACGGTTTCGCCATGATCAAGACCTCTCCGCCCGCCTCCATCATCGGAAAGAAGCTGGGGGAAAGCGGGATACGCACCAAACACCGTGTCACCGTCGTCGCGGTCAAGCGTCAGGGCGAAGGATTCACCTACGCCACGGCCGACACGGTGATCGGTGCAGGCGATACCGTCATCGTCTCCGGTCAGGTTCGAGACGCCGAACGTTTCAGTGAGTCGACCTGAGCGATTCCAGCGTCTCGCGTGCTCCCCGCTCCTGCAGAGACGACAGTTGTTTCGTGTATTCGGCCACGAACCGCTCGTTGTCGATCAGATCCCCGAACACTGCGCGGTTGGCGATGAATGCCGTGGGGTTCTCGCGCTGACTCTGCGCGATCGGCACCAGTGAATCCTTGAGTTGGTCGACGATCTCGATGGGCTCGCCGGACTCGTCCACGGCCTCGGCGTAGCGAGCCCAACTGGCCACCACCGCGGTGGAGCGGGTGATCTGACCGCCGGTCTCGAGGTTCTTGCGGATGACGGGCAAGAGCCACTTGGGAATTCGGTCCGAGGACTCGGCGCACAGGCGAGCGACGGTATCGCGGATCTCGGGGTTGGAGAACCGCTCGATCAACGTCTTCTTGTAGTCGGTCAGATCGATGCCGGGGACCGGCTGCAGCGTCGGGGTTGCCTCCTCGTCCATGTAGGCGAGCAGAAAATCGGCGAACAGCGAATCCTGGCACACCTCGTGGACGAGTCGATAGCCACTGAGGTAGCCGAAGTACGCGAGCGCCTGGTGGCTGGCATTGAGCAACCGCAGCTTCATCAGCTCGTAGGGGGTGACGTCCTCGACCACCTGCACGCCCACCTCTTCCAGCGGTGGACGGCCGAGGGTGAAGTTGTCCTCGAGCACCCACTGCGTGAACGGCTCGCCCGCAACGGGCCACTGATCGTCGATGGCGTACCGCAGCGAAAGTTGCTCGGTCACCTCCGGTGTCGTGACCGGCGTGATGCGATCGACCATCGAATTGGGGAACGCGCCTTCGGCTTGGATCCAGTCGGCCAACGCCGGATCCTTCAGGCGCGCGAACGCGGTGAACGTCGACTGCGCCATGTGTCCGTTGCCCTCGATGTTGTCGCAGGACATGATGGTGAACGGTGCCATGCCGCGGTCCTTGCGCCGAGCCAACGCTTCGATGACGAGCCCGAATGTCGTTGCAGGAACAGCGCCGTCGGCGAGGTCGGCGACGATGGCCGGATTGTCGGCGTCGAACTCGCCCGTCGTCGCGGAGAAGTTGTAGCCACCCTCGGTGATGGTGAGCGAGACGATCTTCGTCGTGTCTGCTGCCATCTTCTCGATCACGGCCTCGGCGTCGTCCGGTGCGAAGAGATACTCGACGATGGAACCGATGACGCGGGTGTCCCACGTACCGTCGGAATGCTTGAGCGCCAACGTGTACAGGCAGTCCTGTGCCTGCATGACGTCGTTCATTCGCCGGTCGCCGGGCAGTACGCCTACGCCGCAGATTCCCCAGTCCAGCGCCTGCCCCTGCTGCAACAGACGGTCGACGTACATCGCCTGGTGGGCGCGATGGAAGCCGCCGACACCGAAATGCACGATGCCGACCGTCACCTCGGATCGGTCGTACGTCGGAACCGCGACGTCCTCGATGAAGTCGTCGAGGTTCTGCGAGTTCAACTTCATGCGTCGTTCTCCTTCGAAAGTCCTGGAATCACTACAGCTTTGATGCTTCCGGGTTGCCTGTCCGCGTTCAGTGCATCCTCGACGCCTTCGAGCCCGAATCGCGCCGTCACCATCGCGTCGAGATCCACCATGCCCGACGCCACCAGCGCGCGTGCGATCGGCCATGTGTTGGCGTAGCGAAAGACGCCGGTGAGCAGCAATTCTCGGTTCTGGATCAGCGAGATCGGCAGCGGATAATCGGATCCACCCATGCCGACGAGGACGACCGTGCCTGCAGGCCGGACCGCGTGGATGCCGTCGATCACGGCTCGGGCCGCACCGGACGCGTCGATGAACGCATCGACCGTCAGGGAGCGCACGTCCTCGACGGCGGGGTCGAGCACGCGAGTCGCGCCGAACCTCTGCGCGTTGGCCCGGCGGGAAGCGTCGATGTCGGTGACGACCACCTCGGTGGCACCGAATGCGCGAGCGACCTGCGCGGTGACGAGCCCGACGGGCCCCGCTCCCGCGATGAGCACGCTCGAGCCCGCGGAGATCCGTGCTTTCTGGGCCGACGCGATGCCCACCGACAGCGGCTCGAAGAGCGCAGCAGCCTCGTCGGAGATGTCGTCGGGGACGTCGTGGGCGAAGGTCGATTGAATCAACACGTACTCCGCGAGCGCCCCGTCGATGGGCGGCGTCGCGAAGAACTCCATGGCCGGGCACAGGTTGTAGCGGCCTGCTCGGGACTGGGCGCTGGTGGGATCGGGGCGCTGCGGCTCGATGGACACGCGCTGCCCGACGCGGGCGTCGGAGACGTCGTTGCCCACGGCCACGATGACGCCCGCGGCCTCGTGTCCGAGGACCAGGGGGCCGTCGACCACGTACTCGCCGATGCGCCCCTCCCGGTAGTAGTGCGCGTCGGAACCGCACACCCCGACCGCCGTGACCTGTACGAGGACCTGATCGGGCGCGGGGGTGGGGACGGGCCGTTCTTCGAGTCGTATCTCCTGTGCTGCGGTGAGGACGCTGGCCTGCATGGACTGTGGCACGGGTCGCCCGCCGTCGGGGGGTGTTGTGTAGATCACACCTTAATGTTAGCTTAGTGAGCAGATGAACACGAGCTGAGCATCTGCTCATAACTTGGGAGGCGAAATGGATGGATCGTCATCCGGTCCAGCGGGGTCGAAGTCTCCGCGGTCCGGAGAGGATCTGCGCCTGGCTCTGCGCGCCGCAACCATGTACCACCTCGAAGGCGCGACTCAGGCCGAGATCGCCGTGAAGCTCGGTGTCTCACGCCCCACGGCAGGGCGGTTGGTTGCACGCGCTCGCACCCAGGGACTGGTGACCATCGAGATCAACGTTCCCGACGACCTGCAGGGCACCGTGCACGCCGACATCGAGCGTGAACTCGAAGCGCAGTTCGGGCTGACCGAGGTGCTCGTCGTCTCGGACGTCATCGACGGCACGGACGCCGGCTACGGTTCCCTCGGCCGGGCAGCGGCGACGCTGCTTTCTCGTCGGCTCCAGGACAAGGATGTGCTGGGCTTCACCTGGGGACCCGAGACGGTGGCGGTCGCCAGCTCGCTCAAGACCAGGTCCACCAAATGTGCTGCGGTGGTGCAACTCGACGGTTCCATCACCTCGGCCGACTACCAGACCGGCGTCGAGTACACACTCGGACGGTGCGCTGCGTACCTGCAGGCGACACCCATCAGGCTCAATGCGCCGCTGTACGCCGATCAGGCGACTGTCGTTGCGTTGGAGCAGGACTCCGTGATCTCTCGCGCACTCAAAGCCGGGACCGATGCCGATGTGATGATGTACGGCATCGGTCCCGTTTCCACGTCCACCACATTGTTCGAGGGCAGCTTCATCGACCTCGAGGTGCTCGACGAACTGCGCCGACTCGGTGCGGTCGGTGAGATCGGCGGACGGTTCTACGACGCCGACGGCAAGGACACCGGAGGATCACTCCCCGGCCGAACCGTGTCGGTGGGGCTCGACGCCATCAGGGCCTGCGATCGGGCGGTGCTCGTCACGGGCGGAAAACGAAAACACGAAGCGCTGCTCGGTGCACTGCGCGGTGGACTGGCATCGATCTTGGTCACCGACATCGAAAGTGCGCGTTGGCTTGTGGATCGATCCACATCAGCGTCGAATGGAAAGGTATCTCAGTGAAAGTTCTACCGAAGGTGGTTGTCGCGACCTCGCTCGCGACGACCTTGGTGGTGTCCGGATGTGCCGGTGCCGGCTCGTTCGGTGGTGATGGTGACGGTACGACGGTCACCGTCGCGATCGTCTCGAATTCGCAGATGTCCGATGCCATTTCGCTTGCTCCGGAGTTCGAGGCGGAGAACCCGGGTATCAACCTGAAGTTCGTGTCGCTCTCGGAGAACGAGGCCCGAGCCAAGATCACGGCCTCGGTCGCGACCGGCGGCGGTGAGTTCGACGTGGTGATGATCAGCAACTTCGAGACCCCGCAGTGGGCCGAGAACGGTTGGCTGACCAATCTTTCCGAGTACGCCGACGCCACGCCGGGCTACGACGAGGACGACTTCATTCCCACGCTGAAGGAGTCGCTGTCGTACGAGGGCAGCATGTACTCGGTGCCGTTCTACGGTGAATCGTCGTTCCTGATGTACCGCAAGGATCTGATGGAGCAGGCCGGTATCGACATGCCTGCCGAGCCCACCTGGCAGCAGGTGGCCGACGCCGCAGCCGCTCTCGACAGCCCGGGCCTGTCCGGAATCTGCCTGCGCGGCAAGCCCGGCTGGGGTGAGGTGCTCGCACCGCTCAACACTGTCATCAACGCGTTCGGCGGCCGCTGGTACGACGAGAACTGGAACGCCCAGCTGAACAGTCCCGAGGTACGCGAAGCCGTGCAGTTCTACGTCGACACCGTGCGCGAGCACGGTCAGGCCGGCGCGGCGACCAGTGGGTTCAGTGAGTGCGGAACGCAACTCTCCCAGGGCAACACCGCCATGTGGTACGACGCCACCTCGGCCGTCTCGGTCCTCGAGGACCCGTCGTCGAGCAACGTCGTCGGGCAGATCGGTTATGCCAAGGCCCCGTCGGCGGCCAAGGGCGACAACGGTTGGCTGTACTCCTGGGCACTGGGCATCCCCAAGACCAGTGAGGCCCCCGACGAGGCATGGAAGTTCGTCTCGTGGATGACCAGCAAGGAATACCTGAACAAGGTCGGTAACGAACTCGGTTGGGAGCGTGTGCCTCCCGGAAGTCGGCTCTCGACCTACGAGATTCCCGAGTACGCGGAGGCGTCGGCGGCCTACGGTCAGCTGACCCTCGACTCCATCGACAGTGCCGACCCGAACGACCCCACCGTGGATCCGGTTCCGTACACCGGAGTCCAGTTCCTGACCATTCCGGAGTTCCAGGACCTCGGTACCCGGGTCAGCCAACAGATCAGTGCCGCGATCGCTGGACAGATCAGCGTCGACGACGCGCTCGACCAAGCGCAGCAATACGCCGAAGTGGTCGGCAGGACGTACCAGGAGGACCAGGGATGACCACCACCGAAGAACGGACGGCTCCGGCCGAACCGGAGAAGTTCGTACCGAGACCGAGAACGATCTCCAAGGCAGAGGGGTGGCGTCGACGCGGGCCACTGTTGCCGGCGTTGGTGTTCGCCATCATCGTCACCCAGATCCCGTTCCTGTTCACGCTGTACTACTCGACGCAGTCCTGGAACCTCGTTCGTCCGGGTTCGCGTGAGTTCAACGGTCTGAACAACTACATCGACGTGTTCCGCGACAGTCAGTTCCGCGAGGTCGCGATGAACACCGTGATCATGATCGTCGGAACCGTGATCATCTCGGTGGTGCTGGGTCTGGCTCTCGCTCTGCTGCTCGATCGAAAGTTCATCGGACGCAGCCTGATTCGCACGCTGCTGATCACCCCGTTTCTCGTCACCCCGGTCGCCGGTGCGCTGATCTGGAAGACGACGATGTTCGATCCCGTCTTCGGCCTGATCAACTTCGCGCTGAGTCCGTTCGGAGTCGGTGAGATCGACTGGGTGTCGCGGTTCCCGCTGGCCGCGGTCATGACGAACCTCGTGTGGCAGTGGACGCCGTTCATGATGCTGCTGATCCTCGCCGGCCTGCAGTCCATGCCGAAGGACATCGCCGAGGCTGCGCGTGTCGACGGGGCAGGCCCGTTCAAACTCTTCCGTGAGTTGACGTTGCCGCACCTGCGTCGCTTCATCGAACTCGGCACCGTCCTCGGTGCGATCTATCTGGTCAACACCTTCGATGCCGTCTACATGATGACCTCCGGTGGACCGGGAGTCGCGTCGGCGAACCTGCCGTTCTACATCTACCAGCGTGCCTTCCTCGGCTTCGACATCGGTCAGGCCGCGGCCATGGGCGTCGTCACCGTGGTGGCAACCATCGTTCTCAGCACACTGGCGCTGAGACTGATCTTCAAGAGCTTCAGCGCAAACGAGGAGGCGGCGTGATGAGCACGGCAACCACGAGCAAGAAGAAGGCCGTCGCGCAGACCTCCGACGGGCAGGAGATCCGGAAGAAGAGCAAGTGGGGCCCGGGCACGATCTGGTCGTTCGTTGCCTGGGTGGCCGGTATCGCTTTCTTCTTCCCGGTTCTCTGGATGGTGATCACCGGCTTCAAGCAGGAGGCCGACGCCTACTCCAACCCGCCGAAGCTGATCTTCACCCCCACCCTCGATCAGTATCGAGGTGTCCTCGAGAGCGGCATCGGCACCACCCTGCTGAACTCGGCGTTCGCGACCATCGTCTCGACGATTCTCGTTCTGCTGCTGGGTGTTCCGGCAGCATTCGCGCTGTCGCTGCGGCCGGTGAAGAAAACCCAGGACGTGCTGTTCTTCTTCATCTCCACCAAGATGCTGCCCGTCGTGGCCGTCATCGTTCCGCTGTACGTCATCGTCGGTGACATCGGCATGCTCGACAACATCTGGGCACTGGTGATTCTCTACACCGCGATGAATCTGCCTATCGCCGTGTGGATGATGCGCTCGTTCTTCATGGAGGTGCCGTCGGAACTGCTCGAGGCCGCCAGCATGGACGGTGCGTCGCTGTGGACGTCGGTCCGCGAGGTGATCCTGCCGCTCGTCTCTCCCGGTATCGCAGCGACGTCGTTGATCTGCGTGATCTTCTCGTGGAACGAGTTCTTCTTCGCCGTCAACCTCACTGCCGTTCAGGCCCAGACGATTCCGGTGTACCTCGTCGGATTCATCACCGGCCAGGGCCTGTACTGGGCCCAGCTTTCCGCCGCTGCGACGTTCGCAGCACTCCCCGTCGTCCTTGCCGGATGGTTCGCGCAGAACAAGCTCGTGCGCGGTCTGTCCTTCGGCGCCATCAAATAGGAGAAAGTCTCATGGCTGCAATCACGTACAAGAAGGCATCCTGCGTCTACGAAGGTGCCGATTCGCTCGCCGTCGATTCCCTCGACCTCGACATAAAGGACGGCGAGTTCGTCGTCCTGGTCGGACCGTCCGGCTCCGGCAAGTCCACCGCACTTCGGATGCTCGCCGGTCTGGAGGAGATCGACGGTGGCGCAATCGAAATCGGCGGCAAGAACATGGTGGGCGTCCCGTCCAAGGACCGCGACATCGCCATGGTGTTCCAGAACTACGCGCTCTACCCCAACAAGACCGTCGGCGAGAACATGGGCTTCGCACTCAAGATGCGCGGAGTGAGCCTCGAGAAGCGTCAGGCACGCGTGGCCGAAGCGGCCCGTCTGCTCGATCTCACCGAGTACCTCGATCGCAAGCCCGGCAAGCTCTCGGGTGGCCAGCGTCAGCGAGTTGCCATGGGCCGCGCCATCGTTCGTGAGCCGCAGGTGTTCTGCATGGACGAGCCACTGTCCAACCTCGACGCGAAACTGCGAGTGCAGACGCGTACGCAGATCGCGGCGTTGCAGCGTCGGCTCGGCACCACGACGGTCTACGTCACCCACGATCAGGTCGAGGCCATGACGATGGGTGATCGCGTCGCCGTCCTGCGTGGTGGCAAACTGCAGCAGTTCGCCTCTCCCACAGACCTGTACGACCACCCCGTCAACGCGTTCGTCGCAGGATTCATCGGCTCCCCGGCGATGAACCTGATGACGGTACCCATCGGCTCGGGCGGCGTGCAGATCGGTAAGTTCCTGCTCCCGCTCGAGCGCGACGAGCTGACCAAGCTCGCGAGCCTGGGGATCGACGAGGTCACCATCGGAATGCGGCCCGAGAACATCGGCATCGTCCACGGCGGCGGCGAAGGCTTCGAGGGCAAGGTCGATCTCATCGAGGAACTCGGCAGCGAGTCGTACGTGTACGCGCACCTCGACGACCCGAAGGTGAAGGGACTCGACGGGGGACCCGTGTCGCTCGTCGCCCGCTCGGCAGTGCGTGCCCCGGCGAGGATCGGCGAGAGCATCGGACTGAAGCGCCTCGACGGAGCGATCCACCTCTTCCATCCGGAAACAGGCGAGCGCATCTAGCGCGGCTGGTACGGCGCTTTCCGAGAGAGGATCAGCGCCGTCAGAAGGGCGGCACCCCAGAGCAGGAAGATGCCGTCGAAGAACAGGTGCCCGTACTTGACGCTTCGGTTCTCGTCCGAGGCGATCAGGCCGATCACCGCTCCGACGAACGACGCTCCGCCCCAGAGAATCAGCAGCACCGAGCCGGGCCAGGATATGCCGAGGACGATTGCCGGCAGCCTGGTCCGGTTCTGTGCTGCCAGGCGCGGCCGGTTCATGTAGGCGAGGGCGGGAAGAATTGCCGCTGCAAGTTTGACCAGCGTGAGCACCAGCAGTGCCGTTCGCGCAGTCTGCGGTTCGGTCTCGACCCATTCCGTGGCGAATGATCCGACGGTATTCAACATCCATCGGCCACCTGCAGCCCAGTAGCCGGAAAACGCGGCGTGAACTATCCCCAGTGCACCTGCGATCGCGAAGTATCCGATGGCCACGGTGATCGAGGCTAGCCGAGTTCTCACCCCCGTTCAGGGGTAGCGAGGGATTGTTCATCTCCCCTACCGTGACGGTGATGAGCATCACAGGCTACGGAGGAAGCATGGCCGAATCGGCACATACGGCATTCAGGAACGCTCGCGACCTACTGCTCGACTCCTACGGCGAGTACGACCGCGCCGTAGAGACTTTCGAGTGGCCGTCGTTCGGTGAGACGTTCAACTGGGCCATCGATTGGTTCGACGCGATCGCCCGTGGCAACGACGGCACTGCGTTGTGGATCGTCGAAGAGGACGGCAGCGAGGCCAAGTACAGCTTCGACGACATCGCGCGTCGTTCCGACCAGGTTGCCAGGTGGCTCGAGCAACAGGGCATCGGCCGCGGCGACTCGGTGATCCTTATGCTCGGCAATCAGGTGGAACTGTGGGAAGCGATGCTCGCGGTGATGAAACTGGGCGCGGTGTTGATGCCGACCACCACTGCCATCGGGCCGGCAGACCTGACCGACCGTGTGGTGCGCGGCAATGCGCGCGCCGTGATCGTGAACCCCTCGGACACCGGCAAATTCGACGACGTACCCGGGGACTACCTGCGCATCGCCACCTCCGCTCGAGATGGTTGGGTCGACTATGCCGAGGCTCGTTCTGTCGAGGCCGTACCGTTCGAGTCCGTGACGGCTCCCACCGACCGTCTTCTCATGTACTTCACCTCCGGCACCACCAGCAAGCCCAAGCTCGTCGAACACACTCAGATCTCCTATCCCGTCGGGCATCTGAGCACGATGTACTTCCTCGGTTTGCGGCCTGGCGACGTGCACCTGAACATCAGCTCTCCCGGGTGGGCCAAGCACGCGTGGAGTTGCTTCTTCGCGCCGTGGATCGCCGAGGCGACGATCTTCATCTACAACTACGGCAAATTCGAAGCGAAAGCGTTGCTCGAGCAGATCCGCCGGGCCGAGGTGACGACGTTCTGTGCTCCACCGACGGTGTGGCGCATGCTGATTCAAGCCGACCTCGCCGGTGGCGGTGGTTCGCTACGCGAGACCATCGGAGCAGGAGAGCCACTCAACCCCGAGGTGATCTCGCGGGTGCAGCAGGAGTGGGGCCTGAACATCCGCGACGGGTTCGGCCAGACGGAAACCACTGCGCTGGTTGCCAATACACCCGGCGCGGTACTGAAGTCCGGCTCGATGGGGAGGCCGCTGCCGGGCGTACCGGTGGTGATCGTCGACCCCACCACCGGCGAACTCGCCGACGAAGGTGAGATCTGCCTCGACCTGGCGCAGCAGCCGTTCAACCTGATGACCGGATATCTCGGCGACCCCGAACGCAACGCCGCTGTCATGGCCGACGGTTACTACCACACCGGCGACGTCGCATCGAGGGACTCCGAGGGCTACATCACCTACGTCGGCCGCACCGACGACGTGTTCAAGGCCTCGGACTACAAGATCTCCCCGTTCGAGCTCGAAAGCGTGCTCATCGAACACCCCGCCGTTGCCGAGGCCGCGGTGGTGCCCGCCCCCGACGAGACGCGACTGGCCGTCCCCAAGGCGTATGTGGCATTGGCGTCGGGCTGGGAACCCAACGAGGACACAGCGTTCGAGATCCTCAAGTACGCCCGCGAGCACCTTGCGCCGTTCCTGCGTGTGCGCCGAATCGAGTTCTTCGAGCTACCGAAAACCATCTCCGGCAAGATCCGCCGAGTGGAACTGCGCGCCCGCGAGGACGCGGCCGTCGGACCGCTGGAGACCGAGTGGCGTGACGACCAGTTCCCTGCACTGAAGAGGTGATGTGACACCGAGGTCACTCGTCCCAGAACCGTTCGAGGATCCCGAGCACTTCCGGGGTGGCGGCCATCGTCGTCGCGTGGTCGAATCCGCGGATGACATGCAATTCGGAGTTCGGTACCAGCGCTGCGGCAGCTCGGGTGTCGTCGAGCCTGGTGCCGTCCTGACTGCCGACGTAGAACAGCGACGGCTGGGTGAACTGCTGCAACGCGTCGTCGGGTAGGCCGGGATCGGCGTCGGACGCCCGAATGTACGCGGCCATGGCCTGGGCGTCGTTGGCGGAGAACACCGCTCGGGTGCCGTTGTCGATCGGGAACATGCGGTGGTTGTTCCATGCCTCGAGGAACCCGTCCATGCCGCCCTGCTCCAACACGTCGGCGCATCCCGGGAAGAACAGCCGATCGAACGCGCCGGCCTGAGCGCCGTGACTACCGCCGCCGACTGCCAGTGATCGCACTCGTTCGGGAGCCGCTGCCGTCAGCGCCAACCCGGCCCGAGCCCCGAACGAATACCCCAGATAGTCGACGGTCGCCGCGCCCACGGCGTCGAGCACCGCCGTCAGATCGCCGACGATCGTGCTCATCGCATACGCGTCGGGAGTGCGGGGTTTCTCGCTGCGGCCGTGCCCGCGACTGTCGATCAGAATCAACTGCCGAGCCCCGCGCAGCGCCTTCACGTAGCCGAACGTCCGCCAGATCGTGTGCGTCAGAAAACTGCCGTGCACCATCAACAACGGCGGCCCGGACCCCACCGCCGTGTACGCGATCCGTGTCCCATCGTCTGCATTCGAGGCATACTCCACCCCGCAATCCTCGCCCCAGAAGTCCACTCAATGTGACATTGACCCCCAAACTGCGCCTGTGGGTCGTTTCGCAGGCTCCACTCCCGCGTCCACTGGATGTCACATTGACTCCCTACGGGCGGGCGTTTGTTCGGCGGACTCGGGAGTCTCGGCGGTCGGGGTGAGGTCGACGGTGCGGGTGGGTCCGATGGCGTCGAGGAACGGTCGATCGTGGCTGGCGATGATCAGTGCACCCTCGAATGTGTCGAGCGCGTCGATGAGGTGTTGTCGGCTGGTGATGTCGAGGTTGTTGGTCGGCTCGTCGAGTATCAGGAGCTTTGGAGCAGGCTCGGCCAGCAGTATTCGGGCCAGTGCGGCCCGCAGTCGTTCGCCGCCGGAGAGGGTGGCGACGACGGCGTCGGCGTCGGATCCGCGGAACAGGAAGCGGGCGAGTTGGCTGCGGACCTGTTCGGCCGTGGCCTGCGGAGCGACGTCGGCAACGTTCTCGGCGACGGTGCGGGATTCGTCGAAGATGTCGAGTCGCTGCGGCAGATACTTCCACGGCACCTCTGCCCCGGTGGCGTCCAGGGCCCGCAGCAGCGTGGTCTTGCCGCTGCCGTTCGGTCCGATCAGCGCAATGCACTCAGGGCCCACGATGTGCACGGCCTCGTGCGTCAGAACCACCTGCCCGGGATGGACTTTCGTCGCCGGGAGGTCGACGCGTATCTCGCGGTCGTCGCGCAGGAGATCCTCGGCGGCCGACAGGGACGATCGGGCGTCGTCGACGCGGTCGCTGTGGGTTCCGTGGAGTTTGCCTGCCGATTCCTGGGCCGCCCGCTTGCGTCGGCCCGCAAGGATCGGTGGCACGCGCTTCTGCTCTTCCATCTTCTTGCCGAAGCGCAGACGTCGGTCGAGTTTGATTCGGGTGTCGATCAATTCGCGTTCCTGCTTGCGGACATCGTTCTTCGCATCGCGGATCGTCGCCCGTGCCGCCTGCTGTTCCGCGTCGATCACCTCTCGGTAGTGCTGGTAGTTGCCGCCGAACATGCGCAGCCGGGACACTCCGCTGCGCTCTGCTCGCACCTCGGCGATGGTGTCCACGCGTTCGAGCAACTCGAGGTCGTGCGTGCACACGATCAGCACACCGGGGTAGCCGTCGACTGCCGTGTACAACCGTTCTCGCGCAACGTGGTCGAGATTGTTGGTCGGCTCGTCCAGTAGCAGTACGTCGGGCTGGGCGAGCAATTGCGCGGTCAGTGCCAGCAGCGTCGTCTCACCGCCCGACAGGGTGCCGACGCGGCGATCGAGGTCGCTCACAGAGCCGACGATGCTGCCGAGGCCGAGCTTGCCCAGCAGGGCCAGAGCGCGCTCCTCGACGTCCCACGCCGATCCGACGACTGCGAAGTCGTCCTCGGTGGAGGAGCCGGATTCTATGCGATGCAATGCTTTTCGCACCGAATCGATGGCCAGCACCCGATCCACGGGCAGATCGGGGTCCAGTGCGACGTCCTGGCGCAGATGGCCCAGCACGCCGGGAATCGAGATCGAACCGCGCTGCGGCGTCAACTCCCCGGCGAGCAATCTCAGCAGGGTAGACTTGCCGGCACCGTTGGAACCGATGAGACCTGTTGTGCCGCTGGGGAAGATGGCCGACGTGGCGTCGAACACGGGGTCGCCGTCCGGCCAGGCGAACGTCAGATTCGAGACAGAGAGGGAGGATGAATGAGGCATGGTTGCTCCAAAGGTGTGCATGCGGACGATCTGCAGGCGTCTAGAACCTTTGGAAGAGCAATGGCCTCTCCGAATCTGTGGGCAGCAAGGCGAAGGCCACGCTAGCCCCGAACCCGATGGCCACGCAAGCGAATTACACCGACGGGCCCTTCTTACGTAGTTCGTCGACCGTCGTCATGGCGCCACGCAATTCGTCGAGCCACTCCTGGGTGTGCTCGCCGACGAGCTTCACGGCCCAGGCCAGAGCGTCGGCCCGGGAGCGGGCGACGCCGGCGTCGACGAGAGTGTCCAGCACGCGACGCTCGGGCTGACGCAGGCGTGTCATGACCGGGACGGCGAGGTGGGTGAACAGGACCACCTCGGACCCGGTCCGAACTCCCCACGCGACCTTGCGGCCGTAGCGCTTCTCTGCCTCGTCGGCGATCTGCATGCGGTCGCCCCGGGTGGTTTCGCGGAATCGCGCGATGCGGCCCTCGGTGGCTGCGGATGAACTGTCCTGCTCCACGGGCAGTGTTCCGACGACGACGATTTCCTCTCGGTCGACCTCGACCGAGGCGGCACCGTCGAACCAGGTGTCCGGGAGGCGGCCACCGAACCAATCGGCTGCATCGGTGGCATCCGGAATGTCTGCGTGCTGCCAGCCGCCGGGGCGACCGAACGAGCGTCCGTTGGGTTTCATGGGGACTCCTCGATGGATGTTGTAAGACTGATTACATAATTACACCTCATTTCGAGATCGTGCCACCGGTGTTTCGCGGATGCACTGGGGCATGATCGACCCCGTGCGCACTTCGAGAAGACCGACGACTCTGGCCGCGATCGTGTCCGTACTGGCATCGGTGCTCGCCGCTTGCGGGCAGAGTGGGCCGGATCAGCCGCAGACTGTCGCCGAGCAGTTCGCGGAGGCGGTGAACAGCTCGAACATCGATCAGGCGGCCGCGTTGACCACCGACCCGGCCGGCGCGACGGCGGCGCTCACCGGGCTGTACGACGGGCTTTCGGCCGGCGGTACGGTGACGGCAACTCCCGATTTCGAGGCAGTCGACGCCAACGAGGATGCGGGCACGTTCACGTTGAATGCCGGCTGGCGCTTCTCGACGACCACCGACGGCACCGCCGAACCCGACGGCGAACCGAAGGAGTGGAGCTACACCACCTCTGCGACAGCGGCCGAGACCGAGCAGGGCTGGAAGATCACCTGGGATCCGGCGATGTTGGTGCCGGGCCTGACCGCCGACTCGTCGGTGCGTTTCACTCCCACCGATGCGCTCGTCGCACCGCGCATCTTCGACGGTAACGGCGTCGAGCTGATGTCGCAGCAGGTGGTGACCCTAGTCAACGCCGATGCGACGGCCGATCCGGCAGCGGTCGCGAATCTCGTCGGCTCCGTCGTTCCGGGTGTCACGGCCGAATCGGTGGCAGCGACTGTTGCCGGCGCGCAAGGTGACTCAGCGACGATCGTCACCCTTCGTCAGTCCGATATCGACCCCATCGGTGCTCAGCTCGCGACCGTCCCCGGAGTCACGCTGGCTCCGCAGACGCGGCTGCTCGCCACCGACCGGAACCTCGTTTCGCCGGTCCTCAACGACCTGACGACGCTGTGGGAGCAGGAGCAGGCCGCCAATCGTGGATGGGCTGTGCAGGCCGTTGCCGCGGACGGCTCCATCACCCCGCTTGCCGGCCGCGACGCCGCAACGGGAGACGACATCGCGACCACCCTGGATTCGGCACTGCAGCTCAAAGCCGAGAATGCCCTCGCGTCGCTGCCGCAGCAGGCGGCCATCGTTGCACTTCGGCCGTCGACGGGTGCGGTTCTCGCCGTGGCGCAGAACGCCGCCGCGGACGCCGAGGGTCCGATCGCCCTCACCGGTCTGTACCCGCCGGGGTCGACGTTCAAGACGGTGACCACCTCGGCTGCACTGCAGTCCGGTGCAGTCACCCCCGATACCGTGCTGCCGTGCCCGGCGACCGAGAACATCGAGGGTCGGCAGATCCCGAACGACGACAACTTCGATCTCGGCAACGTGCCGCTGCACACCGCTTTCGCCAGGTCCTGCAACACGACGATGGGCCGCCTGGGCGTGGCACTCCCACCGAACGGACTGACCGACGCGGCCGCGCAGTACGGCCTCGGCGTCGACTACGTAACCCCCGGTCTGACGACCGTCACCGGGTCGGTGCCGTCCGCCGACACCCCGGCGCAGCGGGTCGAATCCGCCATCGGTCAGGGGCAGGTGACCGCGTCGCCGTTCGGAATGGCGCTGGTCGCGTCGTCGATCGCGAACAACGGATTGCTCCCACCGACGGTGGTCCCCAGTGAGCCGGGAGTGGGAAACATGCAGCCGGCAGCGGTGAACCCCCAGGTCACCGAGCAGATCAAAGCCATGATGCGCGAGACGATCACCGGCGGAACGGCCACAGCGCTGAACGACATCCCAGGGTTGCTCGGCAAGACCGGCACCGCCGAATTCGGTGCGAACAACGAAGGAGCGCACGGCTGGTTCGTCGGTATCTCCGGCGATCTCGCGTTCGCGGTGTTCGTCAACGACGCAGGCAGTTCGACGCCTGCCGTCGAGGCTGCGGGTCGTTTTCTGCGCTAGTAGAGGCCGAAACCGACCGGGGCGTATCCCAATCGTGACCGGCTCGTATGAATCCCGTGCTTGTTACTCGTGTGACTACAGTGAATATTGTGACTCATGAGTTCTATGAGTCGTGCCCGTCGTGGCCCGCGCAAGGTCCGCGGTCGCTACCTCGTCGCCGTTGCAGCATCGGCGACGTTGACGGTCTCGGCAGCGTTCTGGATGGTCGATCGCCCACCGAGCGAGGCAGAGGTGCTGGTCTCGAAATTCGTCGATGCCCTGGACAACCGAGACGTCGCTGCTGCTGCCGCGATGACGACCTACCCCAACGCCGCGACGGCCGCGCTGAACCAGATGTTCGACGGCTTGTCGGCCGACGGCATGTCCACCGGGGATTTCGACCTCACCCAGTACATGGACCTCTCCGACGAAAGTGGCTACTTCACTCTCGCGTCGGCGTGGAACTTCGGTGAGGGCAAGGACTGGAAGTACAGCGCTCAGGGCTCGACCAAGAAGCTCAGCGTCGGTTGGCGCATAGCGTGGGATCCGGCCACTCTCGTCCCGGACCTCACCTCGGGCGGATCGGTTCGATACACCCGGACCGACGCTGCCCCGCCGCTGATCTTCGACGCCGCGAACAACGTGCTGATGAGCGAGCGAACCATCAACGCCATCTCCCTCGACCCGGCGCAGACGAGCGATCCGGCGGCGTCCACCGCGCAACTCGCAGACGTCATCGATGTCGTCGCACCGCTCATCACCTCCGAATCGATGCTGGCCGAGCTGAACTCGTCCGGCGGTGCACCGATCACCGCAGTGACCCTGCGTGACGACGATTTCGCCGTCCTCGAAGACGACCTGCGCGCCGTGCCGGGAGTGGTGGTTTCTCCGCAACCCAAGCTCATCGTCGACGACCGTCGGATCACCTCACCCGTGCTCGACTCGTTGCGAAGTGCATGGCAGGAAGGGCGCGACGCCACCGCAGGCTGGGCCGTCGACACCTACACCGTCGACGGAATCGGTGAGCGCCGTGTCGGTTTCCAGGGCCCTGGTGGTCCTGACCTGCACGCAACGCTCGATCCGCGCGTTCAACTCGCCGCCGAGAATGCGGTGGTCATGGCGGGGTCGTCGGCGTCGATCGTCGCCCTGTCCACCTCGACCGGTGCCATTCTCGCTGCGGCACAGAACAGTTACGCGAACGAGCAGGGCGACGTGGTGTTCGGGGGCTCCTACCCGGCCGGCACCGCGTCGGAGTTGGTCAAGGCGGCACAGTCCGATCGCGTCGACGACAGCGCCGAGGATGCAGCTGCGGCACTGGGTCTCGGTGTCAGCTACTCGATGCCCGGACTCGACGCCTACACCGGAACTCCCGCCGACAGTCGCAGCGCGATCGACGGTATCAGGGCCGTGTCGACCGCCTCCGGTGACGAGGCGACCGTGACTCCGTTCGGTCTCGCACAGATGGCGGCCGCGATCTCACGGGGCAGCGCTCCGACTCCGACGATCGTCGCCGGTCAGACCGCGGTCGCCAATCGTGAGTCCCGGGCACTCGGGTCGGATGCAGCAAATCGGTTGCGCGGCATACTTGCCGACTCGTCCCGCACCAGCGGTCTCGACACGTTCGACGGGGTGCAGGGATTCGCCGGGGAAAGTGGCGACGATCGCTTCGTGCTCGCCACCAGCGGTGATGTCGCGTTCGCGGTCTACATCGAGGATGCGGACGGCGGGGATCAGGCAGTGCGCATGACGAGCCGGTTGCTGCAGGAGATGGCGAACCCCGTCGAGTAGGGCAGGAATGGAGCCTGCGAAATGACCAGGGATTCGGGTCGATCGTTAGGCACGGTAGTTTTATTCGGTGACTGTGCTCGATTTCGGACTCCTGGTGGTGGCCGGGTTCTTCGCCGGGCTCATCGGGTTCGTCACCGGGCTCGCATCGCTGGTCTCCTACCCTGCGCTGCTTGCGGTGGGTCTGCCAGCGGTGTCTGCGAACGTGACGAACACGGTCGCCTTGGTCGCGGCCGGTGTCGGGGCGACGGCGAGTTCCTCGGCCGAGCTCGCCAAGGACGGCAAGCAGCTGGTTCGGTACGCGATCTACTCGGCTCTCGGCGGTACCACCGGTGCGGTTCTGTTGCTCAATACGCCGGACGGTTCGTTCGAGGTGGTCGTACCGTTCCTGGTGGCGATGGCAGCCATCGCGCTCCTGCTGCAGCCGAGTATTCGAAAGCTGTCCGGCGGCAGAGAGTTTCCGACGCTCTATCCGCTGGCCCTGTTCGCCGTGGCGATCTACGGCGGCTACTTCGGGGCCGGGGCAGGCGTCATCTTTCTGGCGTTGGCGTTGATCTGCACTTCGGATACCTTCTGGCGCGCAAGCGTTCTGAAGAGCTTCTTCCTCGGCATTGCCAATCTGATTGCGGCGATCATCTTTTCGTTCTTCGGTCAGGTGCACTGGTGGGCGGCACTTGCGCTGGCCATCGGATGTTTCGTCGGCGGTGCCTGCGGGCCACCGACGGTCAAGGTGATCTCGCCGATCATCCTGCGCGTCGGCGTCGGGATTCTGGGACTGGGTCTCGCCGGATGGCTGGGGTATCAGGCCTTCGGCTGACGGGCGGTCACCTGTTCGCTACTTGCGCGACGGTGCGCCGAGAGTGATCAACTCCGGCGCAGCAGGGGCACCGCAGCAACCGCCGCTCGACGGGGCGTCGGGCTCGTCGAACAGGCCCGCGCCGCCGCAGACGCCGGTGTCGGGCAGTGTCAGCTCGACCTTTCGTGCGCCCTCGTGGTCTCCGGCGAGTTCGGCTGCGATGCTGCGAACCTGCTCGTATCCGGTCATTGCAAGGAACGTCGGCGCGCGGCCGTAGCTCTTCATACCCACCAGGTAGAAGCCGGGCTCGGGTTGGGTGAGTTCTTCGACTCCGTGCGGTGACACCGATCCGCACGAATGCATGTTGGGGTCCACCAATTCGGCGACGAACTTGGGTGCCTGCAGGGTGGGATCGAGATCGAGGCGAACCTCGGACAACCACGACAGATCCGGTCGGAAGCCGGTGAGTGCGACTACGCGATCGACATCTCCGATGCGAGCGCCGGTATCGCCGACGAGGGTCATCCGATCACCCTCGACCGCAACGGTTTCGGTGCGGAATCCGGATTGCACGGTGAGGAAGCCGTCGTCGACGGCATTCTTGGCGCGTTGTCCCAGCGCGCCGCGGGCGGCGAGTTCGTCGGCTTCGCCGCCGCCGAACACGTCTGCGGTGACGCCTCGGCGCACGGCCCAGGTGAGCGTCGTTCCCGGTTCCTCTGCAGCGAGTTCGGCGAAGGTGATGATGGCGGTCAGGGCGGAGTGGCCGCTGCCAGCGATGACCGTGTGCTTGCCCGCGAACTGGGCGCGAATCGCCGGATCGGTCAGATCGGGGACCCGGTAGTCGATTCTGTCGGCGGAGAACTTCTCGCCGATGGCCGCAAGCCCCTCGCTACCCAGTGGATTCGGAGATCCCCAGGTGCCCGACGCGTCGACGACCGCGCGGGCGAGAACACGTTCCTCGCTGCCGTCGGAATGCCGGATGTGCACGGACAGCGGCTCGGTGTCGCGGCCGGCGTCGACGACGCGGTCGCGTCCACGGCGGGCTACACCGACCACTTCGGAATCGACTCGAACAGCGTCTCCGAGGACAGCGGCGAGGGGCGCGAGGTACCGCTCCACCCATTCGCGACCGGTGGCGTAGGTGTCGCCGTCCGGTGCGGTCCAGCCGGTCGGCTCGAGCAACCGTGCGGCAGCGGGGTCCACTACCTCGGACCACGGGGAGAACAATCGCACGTGGTTCCATTCGGACACTGCCGCGCCCGCGGACGGCCCGCGTTCGAGAACGACGACGGCAGAGCCGGTTTCGGTGAGATGTGCTGCGGCGGCGAGACCGATGGGTCCTGCGCCGATCACTACTACGGGGTATTCGTTCATGACTGATCTACCTTTCCTCGTCGAGCGAGAGTGTTCACTGCTGCGCGTGCGGTACGGCCGACGCCGATGAGCGTTGCCGATGCCGGTCCGGTCCAGTCGCCGTACCCCAGGAACATAAGGGTCGACTCGTCGTGAATATGATTGTCTTCCAACGTGATCCGAGGTCCGTCGGTGTGCAGATGCAGCGGCTGCAGATGCCGCAGCGCGGGCCGAAAGCCGGTGCACCAGACGATCGCATCCAGTTTCTCCGTCGTGTGCCCGTCCGTCACGCCGTCGGTTGTGATCGCCGTGAACATCGGCCGGGCCTGCAGGACGCCGCGATCCCTGGCCTCCTTTACCGGCGGGACCATGACGATGTCACCCAAGCCTGCGACCCCGCCGGTATCGGAGTCACCCGCTGCCAGCGCTCGGGCGCGGTCGCTGGCGACATCGAACAGCACGCGCCCATCGACGTCGTCGGGCAGGAATTTCGGTTCGCGGGCGGTGAACCACAGGGTCTCGGCCACGGTGGAGATCTCGGCAAGTATCTGAGCAGCCGAGTTTCCGCCCCCGACGATTCCTACCCGCTTGCCCACGAATCGATCCGGTGTGCGGTAGTCGGCGGCATGCAGTTGGGTCCCATCGAATTCACGCATGCCCGGGTAGCTCGGCCAGAAGGGCCGAGACCATGTTCCCGTCGCGTTGACGACTGCTGTGGCGGTGTACGACTCACCATCTGTGTCGATTCGGTAGCCGCCCGGGACCCGCTGCACGGCCGTCACCCGGACGGGCCGGTGCACCGGCAGTTCGTACTTCTTCTCGTACGCTCGCAAGTAGTCGACCACATGAGACGCGGGTGGGAAACCGTTGTGCCACGGAGGCATCGGCCAGCCGGGAAGTCGCGAGTACTCCGCCGGTGAGAACAGGTGCAGCGACGGCCAGTAGTCCTGCCAGGACCCTCCGGCATGCGTCTGGTCGTCGAGAACGACGAAGTCGAGCCCGGCTCGTCGCAGGTAGTACCCAGCGGCCAGTCCTGCCTGACCGCCGCCGATCACCACCACGTCGTACTTCATTCGAGTCAAGCGTCGGTGCCGCGCATGCGAGATGCGAGTTCCTCGACGCGAGCGGCAATATCGTCGCGGACCAGACGCATGCGTTCGATGCCGTCGATACCGCGCTCGGACGGCTCGTCGGTGTTCCAGTTCTCGAACGTCGGACCGTCCACTGGTTCCACATGTGCCTCGCTGCCGAGGGTGACGACGTAGTCCATGCGGGCGAGCAGATCGGGATCGATCGGCTTGGGTGCTTCGCCCGACAGGTCGACGCCGACTTCGAGAAGAGACTCGGCCGACAGTGCGTTGACGGCACCTCCCGGTTTCGTTCCGGCCGAGTGCACCTCCACCGAACCGCCCGCCGCCTTACGCATCAGACCGGCGGCCATCTGAGACTTGCCGCCGTTCTTGACGCAGACGAACAGCACGCTGGGTGTCGTCATGACGCGGAACTCTGCTTTGCCGGAACCAGTTCGGCGATCAGGTCCTCGATTCGGCCTCTGATCTCGTCGCGAATCGGCCGCACCGCCTCGACGCCTTTGCCCGCCGGATCGGCCAGTGCCCAATCGCGGTAACTCACTCCGGGGAACACCGGGCAGGCGTCGCCGCAGCCCATGGTGATGACGACGTCGGATGTCTCGACGGCCTCGGGTGTGAGGATCTTCGGAGACTGCGACGAGATGTCGATGCCGACCTCGGCCATGGCCTCGACCGCCGCGGAATTGATGGTCTCTGCGGGTGCGCTACCGGCAGAACGCACTTCGACGGTATCGCCGGCGAGGTGGGACAGAAAACCGGCGGCCATCTGAGATCGACCGGCGTTGTGGACGCAGACGAAGAGAACACTGGGTGTGTCGGACATGGAGTCGTATGCCTTTCGAGCGCGGAGGCCGATGCCTCAGGCCGGTACGGTGGTGGTGGTCAGCTCGGTGAGCAGTTGGCGGACACGCGCGTCGAGATCATCGCGGATGCGACGCACTTCGTCGATGGATTTGCCGTCGGGGTCGGTCAGTTGCCAGTCCAGGTAGCGCTTGCCGGGGTAGACCGCGCACGCATCGCCGCATCCCATGGACACCACGACATCTGCGGCGGCGACGACGTCGTCGGTCAACGGCTTGGGGAATTCGCTGCCCAGGTCGATGTCGAGTTCTTCCATCGCCTGCACGACGATCGGGTTGATTTCGTAGGTCGGGGCCGAGCCCGCGGATCGGACGTGGACCAGTCCCCGTGCGTGGTGTTCGAGCAAGGCCGCGGCCATCTGGGAGCGTCCGGCATTGTGGACGCAGATGAACAGCACCTCGGGCACGAGTTTCGGTGCGTCACCCTGTGATTGGGCGAGTGCAGTGAGACGGTCCGCGGCGAACTTGCCGGCCAGAGTGGTCAGGTGCGTGTGAATCTTCGAGGTTCGACGCAGTGCGGTGTAGGACTCGAAGACGTAACGCTCGACGGTTTGGGTGGAGAAGATGCCCTCGTATTCCGCAGCGAGTCTCTCTGCGGTGCGCGAGAGAATTGCTTGGGGCATCAACAGTTCGGGCTGGGCGCGGTGGCTGCTGGGAGAAAGGTTGTCGGACATCAGGACTCCTTTGTCGCTGTGGTCGCGGACGAACTCGGGGCGAAGCGTTTACGCAGTGCGAGCGAGACGTAGACGAGGCCGACCAGTACCGGCACCTCGATGAGTGGTCCGACGACTCCGGCGAGTGCCTGCCCGGATGTCGCGCCGTAGGTCGCGATCGCGACGGCGATGGCGAGCTCGAAATTGTTGCCTGCAGCGGTGAACGCGAGGGTGGTGGTGCGCTCGTAGCCCAGACCCATCGCGGCACCGAGGGCGTAGCCGCCGCCCCACATCACCGCGAAGTACACCAGTAGAGGCAGCGCGATACGCACCACGTCGAAGGGCTGTGACGTGATCTGATCACCCTGCAGCGCAAAGAGAATGACGATGGTGAACAGCAGGCCGTAGAGCGCCCACGGGGCGATCCTGGGGATGAACTTCTCCTCGTACCACTCGCGGCCCTTGGCGCGTTCACCGAAGAAGCGCGAGGCGAATCCCGCAATCAGCGGGATTCCGAGGAAGATCAGCACCGATTTCGCGATCTGCCAGGGCGAGGCTTCGATGGTCGTCTGTTCCAACCCGAGCCAGCCGGGCAGGACCGACAGGTAGAACCATCCGAGGATGGCGAACATGAAGACCTGGAACACCGAGTTGATCGCCACCAGAACCGCGGCGGCTTCTCGGTCGCCGCAGGCGAGGTCGTTCCAGATGATGACCATCGCGATGCATCGGGCCAGACCGACGATGATGAGCCCGGTGCGGTATTCGGGTAGATCCGGCAGGAAAAGCCATGCGAGAGCGAACATCAGGGCCGGACCGAGGATCCAGTTGAGGACCAGCGACCCGATCAGTAGTCGCTTGTCGCCGGTGACGGTGTCGAGGCGGTCGTAGCGCACCTTGGCCAGCACCGGGTACATCATGATCAGCAGGCCGATGGCGATCGGGAGCGACACGCCGTCGATGGAGATGGACGACAGTGCGTCGTTCAGACCGGGGATCATGCGTCCGAGGATCAGGCCGACGACCATGGCCACGCCGATCCATACGGGCAGGAACCGGTCGAGGGTGGAGAGCTTGCCGACTACGGCGGTATCGGTCGTCGTACTCATGCCATGACCTCCGTTGACTCCGCAGCGTTCAGCACTGCCGACAGTTGCTGCAGCGCAGCGGGAACGACCGAGTAGTAGACCCAGGTGCCGCGTCGTTCGCAATCGAGCAGCCCCGCCTCGCGCAACACCTTGAGGTGATGGGAGATGGTGGGCTGCGACAAGTCGAATGCGGGGGAGATATCGCAGACACACGCTTCGCCGCCTGCATGGCTGGCAACGAGGCTGAGCAGACGCAGGCGGACTGGATCTCCCAGTGCCTTGAACATCCGGGCCAGATCTCCGGCCCAATCCTCGGTCAGGGGTTCGTGGATCAGCGGCGAGCAGCACTCGCCGTCGACGGACGACCGGTCTTGGTTCGACATGCGTCTATATTGACGTTCATCGAACCAGCCGTCAAGTGAACAGTTGCCGAACGCGGATCAGTCGGTAGGCGACACCGAGCACGACCACGACGGTTCCGACGGCAATGGAGGTGGCGGGCAGCGTCGCAATCAAGACGACGCAGCCGATACTGCCGACGATCTGCAGAACCTTGGGGTACCGCCGGTTCTCGGTGTCCTGGGTATGGGCGCTCAGGTTCGCAACCAGGTAGTACAGCAACACCCCGAACGACGAGAAGCCGATGGCATTGCGCAGATCGATGACGAGAACGAGGACGCAGACGATCACTGCCAGAGTGATCTCGGCGCGATGCGGAACCGAGTAGCGGGGATGGACCGCGGTCAGATACGACGGCAGGTCGTCGTGGCGGGCCATTGCCAGCGACGTGCGGCCGATGCCTGCGATCAGCGCGAGGAGGGCTCCCAGCGCGGCCAACGCCGCGCCGATGCGCATCAGCGGTGACGCCCACGAATGTCCGGATGCCACAACCAGATCGACCAGAGGAGCCGACGACGACGCCAGTGAGTCGGAGCCCAGTACCGACAACAGGATCAGTGCAATCACCGCATAGACCAGTAGTGCGATACCCAGGGCGGAGACGATGGCGCGCGGAATGGTGCGCTCGGGCCGGACGACCTCCTCGCCCAGGGTGGCAATGCGCGCGTAGCCGGCGAAGGCGAAGAACAACAGGCCGGCCGACTGCAGAATTCCGTACCACCCACTGTCGGCGAACGAGCCGAGCCCGGCGACGTTCGGCTCGATCGAGCCCGTGAGTCCCAGGACGACACCCACGACGAGCACGGTGAGCACGGCGGCGACCAGAATCTTCGTCAGCACGGCCGTGCGGGTGATGCCGAAGTAGTTCACTGCCGTCAACGCAACGATGGCAAGCACAGCAACGACTTTCGTGTACCCGACAGGTGCGACGTAGGCCGCGAACACCAGCGCCATGGCTGCGGAGCTGGCGGTTTTGCCGATTACGAAGCTCCACCCGGCCAGAAAGCCGGGCCACTCGCCGAGCCGCTCTCGGCCGTAGATGTACGTTCCGCCCGACGTCGGATACTGCGCGGCGAGCTGAGCCGACGAGGTGGCGTTGCAGAACGCGACGACCGCGGCGATGGCGAGACCGATCAGCAGACCCGCGCCCGCGACGGCCGATGCGGGAGCGAACGCCGCGAACACCCCGGCTCCGACCATCGAACCGACACCGATGGCGATGGCGTCGAACAGCCCGAGTCGACGGCTGAGCGATGGCGGATTCGTCATGCCGGGAACCGATCGTCGATCACGGCGACAACTGTAGGTGCTGCACTCGACTCGGCGTCGATCCTGTCAGCGCAGTTCCTGGAACTCCGACAGCAGCGCGAAGGTGGCCTCGCACAATTCGGTCTGCGTCAGCAGGATGCCGACCGTCCCGTCCGGGTCGACGAAGAAGTCGGTGCCCTGCCCGCCGGACCATCCGTAACGGCCGAGGTGCTCTCCTTCGGTGACGACCGAGACGCCGAATCCCCACCCCGTACCCGGCCAGAAGCCCGGGTAGAAACTCTCGTCGGTCTTGATCGACGCGGGCACCTGGTCGTGTGTCATCAGCTCCAGGTGCTCGGTCGACACGGACGTCGGGATCGCACGGAGAAAGCGGTGAAAATCGGTCGCGGTCGACACCAGCTCGCCGTGACTCACGTCGACTGGGGGCGGTCCCGCATAGGGTCCGCCCGCGGCGGGTTCGGTTTCGATCAACGACCCGTCCTCGTACCGGTAGGCCGCCGTCAGGCGATGGCATCGGTCGGTGGGTACCCACAGTCCGGTGTCGGGCATGTCGAGCGGCCCGAACAGGTCGTCGCGGAGATGATCCTGCAGAGACCGGCCGACGATACGAGAGACGAGGATGCCGAGGATCGCGAAGCCGTGGTGGTAGCGCCACCCGGTACCGGGCTGGAAAGCCAGCGGAAGATCCGCCATGCGTGCCAACCACTCGTCCGCGCCGAGCGGAGACGGCGCGGGGCCGGCCTCCGTGGCGTTGGCCCGCATCGCCCGAGCAAGCGGGGTGTCTCCCATCTGAATTCCGTACCCACTGGTGTTGGTGAGCAAGTGCCGCAACGTGATCGGCCGGTCCTGCGGAACGGTGTCGTCGAGTGCAGCGTCGGGACGGGTGAGCACAGGGCGGTCAGCGAGTTCGGGAAGCCAGGGTACGACGTCGTCGTCCAGCGTCAGCCGGCCCGCCACCACGAGCCGCAGGGCGGCCACGCCGGTGACGATCTTGGTCATCGACTGAATCCGGACCAGTGCGTCGACCGCCATCGGTGGACCGCCGACCGCCGATGACCCGACCGCGACGGGTTCCGCATCGGGGCCACCCAGGAGCGCCGTTGCCCCCGGCATCAGTCCAGCGTCGATGTGCCGGGTCAACAGTTCGCGCACGGTCTCGCTCACGGACTCATCGTGTCACCGCAGCGGTCCGGATTCCAGCGCTGGCTACTTTTGATACACGTCCGGGATGCCGTCGTGGTCGTCGTCGCGGGTCTCTTCGGTGTGGATGTCGCGGTAGGCCTTGTTGCGGCTGCGCAGGATGATGGCGGCCAACGATGCCGCGATGATGGAACCGGTGAGGACGCCGACCTTGACGTGGTCGTCGCGCTGAGTTCCCTCGCCGAAGGCAAGGTCGCCGATCAGCAGCGAGACGGTGAATCCGATACCCGCGAGCATCGAGACGCCCAGGACGTCGAGCCATTTCAGTCCGGCGTCCAACGTCGCCCGGGTGAAACGGGATACGAGGTAGGTGGTGCCGAAGATGCCGATGGCCTTACCGATGACGAGGCCGGCGATGATGCCGATGGCGATCGGATCGGTCAGTGCGCTGGCCAGGCCGGAGAATCCGCCGACGGTCACACCGGCCGCGCAGAATGCGAACAGGGGCACCGCGATGCCCGCCGAGATCGGCCGAATCTTGTGCTCGAAGTGCTCGGCGAGGCCGGGGCCCGCTTCGGGACCACCGTTGGCCTTGCTGCGCATCACGGGAACAGCGAAGCCGAGCAGCACGCCCGCGACGGTGGCGTGAACGCCGGACTCGTGCATGAGTACCCAGGTCACGACCGCCAGCGGGATGAGAATCCACCACGAGCGGACGCGCATCTGTACGGCCACCGCGAACAGGGCGAGCGGAATCAGTGTCAGGCCGAGCGCGATGAAGTTGATGTCGTCGGTGTAGAAGATGGCGATGACACTGACGGCCAGGAGGTCGTCGACCACAGCCAACGTCAGTAGGAAGGTACGCAGCGCGGTCGGCAGGTGGGTGCTGATCACGGCGAGCACGGCAACGGCGAACGCGATGTCGGTCGCGGTGGGGATTGCCCAACCGAGCAGTGCGCCGTCTCCGGTGCCGAGGTTGATCAGCACGAAAATGACTGCCGGAACTGCCATTCCGCCGATCGCCGCGGCGACAGGAAGGGCCGCACGTGCGGGATCGCGGAGATCGCCTGCGACGAATTCTCGCTTCAGTTCGAGTCCGACGACGAAGAAGAAGATGGCCAACAGTCCGTCGGCGGCCCATGTCGAGAGCGTCAGATCGAGATGCAGCGCCGACGGTCCGACGCGGGTGCTCATCAGCGAGTCGTAGGCAGCGGACCACGGTGAGTTGGCCCAGACCAAGGCGATGAGGGTGGCGACGAGGAGCAGTGCGCCACCGACGGTCTCCTTGCGGAGGATCTGTGCGACGCGATCTGCCTCGGACCAGGAGCCCCGGGAGAACAGTGGCAATCGCGTTTTCGGGGTTGATGAATCTGTCACGGAGAGAACGCCTTTCGGTAGCTTCGTCGAGCTGCGAACCGACCGAATATCAGACAGTGGGTACGCAGCACAGAGTTGTTGCCGACCAGACTTCCCGGCGCACCGTGGATCATCCTATCGCGTCGAGGCCGTTCCCGACGAACTCGGCGTCAACGAACGCTCGGCACGAATTTCGCCAGTGCACGCCAACCCAGTAGCAGAACTGCCGTGGCCAGCGTTGCCACGACGATGAAGGATCCGGCTGTTCCCTGCCCGGTCAGTGCGCGCAGCACCATGCCCACGACAACCGTCATCACCCACACGACGATGCCCGTCGGGACGATGAGAAAAGCGTCGAACTTGTTGCGGTACAGAGCAAACGCAACGACCCAGCCGATGGCGGCACCGAGAACGAACGGCCAGGCGGTGTGGAACAGGCCGGACAGTGCGGTGGCTTCGGCGTGACTGCGCCGACCGATCGCGGCGAACAGCAGGACCATGGCCAGATCGAGGATGCCGGCAACTACAGGAGAACGAAACTTCACGCGTACCACTGTAGACACCGACGGCGAAAGACCCGCACCGACGATTGCGATGCGGGCCTTTCGCGGGTCCACCCAGGGCGGATCCATGTGGGTTTCAGTCAGTTGGACTGCAACAAAGCCGCATTGATCCGGCGGGGGTCTGCGGGAAAGCTACCGCGACCTACCGCTGCGGTGCCTGGGTGGGCACGATCGGCGACGGCAGTGCGGTCGCACCCTGCAGG
>NZ_NOZF01000167.1:0-34778 GCF_002258565.1 Rhodococcus sp. 05-2254-6 | reverse complement strand
GTCTTCGGCCGCGTGTTCTTCCCAGGGTCCAACCCGGCGACCGGAACCCTGCTGGCCCTGGCCACCTTCGGCGTCGGGTGGGAGCCAGGGGTGTGCGAATCCATCGTTCTCGTGTCTCTCTTCGTGAGGCGGGGGAGCTCGGGCGCTGGTCGACGACGCATTCTCGGCGATCGGACCGCTAATGTACTAAATGGTTAACACCGGGTGCCCCTGAATACTGAACGTGATCCATGCCACGTGTCAACCCCTGAAGTGACGAGACCTACCGCGCAAACGCGAAAATCAGCGAGAAGGCGAGGTCAGGAACGCGATGATCATGTCGCCGAGCATTGCGCGCAGGCGCTCTCGATGCCGGGGATCGGTGAGGTCGCGACCGAAGAGGGCTTCGAAGGTGTACCGGTTCGACAGACGGAACACACAGAAGCTGCTGATCGTCATGTGCACGTCGAGGGCATCGACGTCCGTGCGGAAGACCCCGTCGGCCTGTCCACGCTCGAGGATGCTCGACAGCAGTTCTGCAGCGGGATTGCCGAGGTTGCTCAATGCCTCGGATCTGGAGATGTGTTCGCCGCGGAGGATGTTCTCGGTGGAGACCAGACGGATGAAGTCGGGATTCTCCTCGTGATGGTCGAACGTCAGAGAGGCGATGGCCCGAATGGCTTCGACCGGTCCCAGGCCCTCGACGTCGACGTCTCGTTCACGCTCGCGAATGCGCAGGTACGACCGTTCGAGCACGGCCTTGTACAGGCCTTCCTTGTCGGTGAAGTAGTAGTACAGCATCCGCTTCGTCGTATGCGTACGCTCGGCGATCTCGTCGATGCGCGCCCCGGCGAAGCCCTTGTCCGCGAACTCCTCGGTGGCCACCTCGAGGATGTTGTGCCGGGTCAGGTCGCTGTTGCGTCGACGCTTGACGGTGGGTCCACCGCTGTCGTCGGACGTGTCGGTTGCGCGCGGAGCCATGGATCAACTCTATCGGCACCGATTGCGGCAAAAGGGTTGGGCGCGAGGCGGAGGCGTAGTACCGTCGAGCTAATTCACCAATTCGTACATTAGGCCCGAGGAGATCGACATGCCGGAATCCCTGCTCTGCGGACTGATCGGGACGGGCATCGGCAAGTCGCTCACTCCCGCGATGCACGAACGGGAGGGTGCCGAGCACGGGCTGACCTACCAGTACCGGATCATCGATCTGGACAGCCGTGGACTGACCGTCGAAGATCTGCCCCGTCTCGTCTCGACCGCCGCGGACCTCGGATTTCGAGGACTCAACATCACGCACCCGTGCAAGCAGCGCGTCATCTCCACTCTCGACGGGCTCTCCGAGGACGCCGCCCGACTCGGAGCCGTCAATACCGTCTTGTTCGCCGACGGCCGTGCCGTCGGCCACAACACCGACTGGTCCGGATTCGACCGCAACTTCGGTCGCGGATTACCCGGTGCCGACATCGGTGACGTGGTGCAACTCGGTGCCGGGGGAGCAGGGGCGGCCGTTGCCTACGCGATGGCCCGACGCGGCGCAGGCAGGCTCACTCTCGTCGATGCCGATCCGCTTCGGGCTCGACAACTCCGAGATTCCCTGTCGGTGATGTTCCCGGACGTCGACATTGTCTCGGCAGGACTCGACCGGCTCGCCGCCGTCCTCGACACCGCAACCGGCCTGGTGCACGCCACCCCGATCGGAATGGTCGAACACCCCGGATCTGCTGTGCCCGAGGCACTCCTGCATCCGCGGATGTGGGTTGCCGAGGTCGTGTATCGACCGGCCGAGACCGAGTTGCTCGCTGCCGCATCCCGAGTCGGGTGCCGAACGCTCAGCGGAACCGGAATGGCAGTGTTCCAGGCCGCCGACGCATTCGAGATATTCACCGGACGCATCGCCGACGCCGATCGAATGATCGCGCACATGAGTGCGTTGATCTCGCTGGAGGATCGCGCCGCCGCAGGTGTTCTCGCATGACGCACATCGCCACATCGGTGGCAACGGTATCGCTCAGTGGTTCGCTGGACGAGAAGATGCGTGCCATCGCCGATGCGGGGTTCGACGGCTTCGAGGTGTTCGAGCCGGACTTGATCAGCTCTCCGGATCTTCCCGCGGACATCGCTAAGAAGGCAGCCGACCTCGGTCTGACCCTCGATCTGTATCAGCCCTTTCGCGACGCCGACTCGGCCGATCCGGAACAGTTCGCCCGCAACCTCGTTCGCGCCGAGCACAAATTCGACGTCATGGAACAGTTGGGGTGCGATCTACTGTTGGTCTGTTCCTCGCCGCTGGCCGGTGCCGTCCGTGACGACGCCCTGCTGGTCGAACAGATGGCAACCCTCGCCGAGCGTGCGCATCGGCGCGGAATGCGACTGGCGTACGAGGCGTTGGCGTGGGGTGCCCACGTGAATACCTACCGCCATGCCTGGGACATCGTCCGGCAGGTCGATCATCCTGCACTGGGAACGTGCCTCGACAGCTTCCACATCCTGTCCCGCGGAGACGATTCCGCAGGCATCCGCGAGATCCCCGGCGAGAAGATCTTCTTCCTCCAGTTGGCCGACGCGCCGCACCTGGTGATGGACGTACTGCAGTGGAGCAGGCATCACCGGTGCTTTCCCGGGCAGGGCAGCTTCGATCTGGCGCGGTTCGGTGCCGATGTCGCTGCCTCCGGGTACTCCGGCCCGTGGTCGCTCGAAATCTTCAACGACGTCTTCCGTCACTCCGACACCGGCCGCACGGCATCCGACGCGCATCGATCGCTGCTGTACCTCCAGGAGCAGGTGCGCGACGTCGAAACACCCTCTGCCGGTAACGATCTCTTCGCGCCGCCACCGCCCGGTCCGATCGAGAACGTCGTCTCCCTGCGAATCGCAGCAGGGCCTGCGAAGGCAGCGCAACTGGGTACGACACTGCGACACCTGGGCTTCGATCTGACCGCAGCACACAGCGAACACGGACTGAGCCTGTTCACCCAGGGGCCGCTGGCGGTCGCCGTCGACACCACGGTGGACACGCTGTGGACCGCGCCCGGCGTTCCGGCTCACCTACCGGCGTTGGCCCAGATCGGGATTCGCAGCGAGCGGCCGGATCTGTGGCTGACTCGAGCTCGTGCGCTGGGAGTCACCGCGTCCACCGTCTCCATGCCCGGCGTGGCCGACGCCACCGACGCAGTGGTACGTCTGGCCGTGACCGGTGCGACGTCGCTGGACCTCCGAACCCGCCACAGCGCGGGTGCCTGGCAATCGGCATTCGACCTGGCACCCAAGGTGGTGCAGGAGAACCGGGCGTGCGTCTCGCACGTGGATCACATCGCACTCGCCGTGCCTGCCGAGAGCTGGGACGGCGTGATGCTGCTGCTGCGCTCGGTGTTCGGAATGGTGCCGCACGAGGGCCAGGACGTCGTCGACGCGATCGGCCTGGTTCGTAGCCGAGCACTCACCCTCGCCACGGCCAACGGCACGATTCGACTCTCGCTCAACATGGTTCCCGGCCGCCCGTCGGACTCGGACCCTCTGCCCGCGGCCCGGCGCGGAGGCGTCGGACATGTGGCGTTCGGGTGCGAGGACATCTACGCCGCTGCGAGTGCGATGACCGAACGCGGCCTCACCCCGCTGCGGATCTCGCCCAACTACTATCGCGATCTCGACGCGCGATTCGGACTCGGCTCCGAGACGTTGGACGCGATGCAGCGCCTCGGGATCCTGTACGACGCGGACGGGACCGGCGGTGAGTTCTTCCACTTCTTCACCGAAACCGTGGGTGACGACCTGTTCTTCGAGGTGGTCCAGCGAGTGGGTGGCTACGAGGGCTACGGGGAGACCAATTCGGCTGTACGACTGGCGGCGCAACTGCAGTACTGATCGGTGATCAGCCGATTCGCTCGAACACCGCCGCAAGTCCCTGTCCGCCGCCGATGCACATGGTCTCGAGTCCGTAGCGGACTTCCCGTCGGTCCATCTCGCGCAACAGCGTCGCCAGGATGCGGGCTCCGGTGGCACCGACGGGATGGCCGAGCGAGATGCCGGAACCGTGTGGGTTCAGCCGAGGATCGTCGGACTCGATGCCCCACGACCGGGTGACGGCGAGAGCCTGAGCGGCGAACGCTTCGTTGAGTTCGATGATGCCCATGTCGTCCAGGCTCAATCCGAGGCGTCCGAGCGCCTTCTCGCTGGCCGGTACCGGTCCGATACCCATGGTGCGCGGAGCGACGCCGGCGACACCCCAGCCGGCCAGTCTGGCCAGCGGCCGAAGACCCAGTGCTGCAGCCTTTTCCGGGGTGGTGACGATCGCGATGGCGGCACCGTCGTTCTGTCCGCTGGCATTTCCGGCCGTGACCGTCGACTCGGGGTCGATCGACGCACGAATCGCCTTCAACTTCGCCAACGACTCGAGGGTGGTGTCGGCACGGGGATGCTCGTCGGTAGTGACGAGTATCGGATCCGATTTACGTTGGGGGACCGACACTCCCACGATCTCCTCGGCGAACACGCCGCTGTTCTGCGCAGCGACTGCGCGCTGGTGAGACTGCACTGCGAGTGCGTCCTGATCGGCGCGGGCGATCGAGAACTCCGCGCGCAGATTCTCCGCGGTTTCGATCATGCCGCCGGGAACCGGAAAGTTCTTGCCGCCCGCGGTCACTCGCGCTCGGGCGAGTCGGTCGGACAGGGCCACGGCCTCGGCCTTGACGCCCCAGCGCATGCCGGTGGCGTAGAACTCCGTCTGACTCATACTCTCGACGCCGCCCGCCAGAACCAGATCGTTACCGCCGGACTGCACCTGCATGCACGCCTGCAGTACTGCTTGCAGACCGGAGCCGCAGCGTCGGTCGACCTGCATCCCGGGGACGTCGATACCCAGATCTGCATCGAGCGCGGCGATGCGTCCGATCGCCGGTGCGTCGCCGTTGGGGGATGCCTGGCCCAGGATGACGTCGTCGATGTCGGCACCGGAGATGCCGGTTCGGGCAACGAGTTCGGCGATGACGGTGGCGGCCAGGGCCTGGGCGGAGATATCGCGGAACTGACCGCCGAAGCGGCCGACCGGGGTCCGAAGGGGTTCGCAGATGACGGCGTCAGGCATGGGTGGTTCCTCGTCTGTCGTTGGGTCCGGTACTCACCCGGAGCAGGTCGGTCTCGATGGCGCGGGTGGCGTCGAGCAAGGCCGGGAGTAGTTCGGTGCGGACTGCGTCGGCGGTATGACGCGCAGCCTGGGTGGAGACGTTCGCCGCAGCGACGACCGTCCCGTTGCTGTCGTGGATGGGAGCCGCGATCGATCGCAGGCCCTCTTCGAGTTCCTGATCCACCAGACAGAAGCCGTCGGTCCGTACGCGTTCGAGTTCGCGTCCGAGTGCGTCGGCAGTGGTGATCGTCTTCCCGGTGAGCGGAGTCAGCCGGACTCTATCGAGGTAGGCGGCGAGTTCGTCGGGCGGTAGACCGGCGAGCAGCACTCGTCCCATCGATGTCGCGAATGCAGGGAATCGGGTGCCGATGTTGATGCCGACGGTCATGATGCGGCTGACCGGAACTCGGGCGACGTACACGACGTCGTCGCCGTCGAGAATCGAGACCGAGGACGATTCTCGGACCCGTTCGGCGAGAGCTTCCAGATGCGGCCCCGACACTTCCGGGAGGGACAGGCTCGACAGGTAGCTGTAGCCCAGTTCGAGCACCCGCGGGGTGAGCCAGAACATGGAGCCGTCGGTACGGACGTAGCCGAGTTCGACGAGTGTGAGCAGGAACCGTCGGGCAGTGGCGCGGGTCAGGTCGGTTGCTCGGGCGACATCGGAGAGTGTTCGACGCGGATGCTCGGCGTCGAAGGCTCGGATCACCGCGAGGCCCCGGCCGAGCGACTGGACGTAGTCCGAGGACGGCGGCGGTGATTCCGCGGGGTTCACGAGGTACCCGATTCTGTCTCGGCGGAGGACTCGGCGATGGCTGCGTTCGCCAGAGCGAATGCGCTGTTGCTGTTCGGAACTCCCGCGTAGACCGCGGTGTGCAGGAAGACTTCGGCCAGTTCGTCCGGTTCCAGTCCGGCGCGCAGCGCTGCGCGAATGTGCATGTCGAGTTCGTGCTGGTTGCCCACCGCGGTCAGGATCGCCAGGGTCAGCAGTCTGCGGGTGTGGTGATCGAGTCCCGGTCGGTTCCAGATGTCACCCCATGCGGTGCGGGTGATGAAATCCTGGAACGGTGCGGTGAACTCGGTGCGGCCGGCGATGCTGCGGTCGACATGCGCATCGCCGAGGACGCTGCGCCGCACCGTCATACCGGCATCGTGGGCCGCTGCGCGTCCGACGGCATACGCATCCGACCCGATGTGTGCGGCAACGGCCGCGGTGACGGGCCCGGCTTGCTCCACATTGGCCAGATGAGCGGCCGGGTCGAGAACCCGGAACGTCGATCCGGCGACGCCGTCGGCAATGATCTTCAGGTCCTCGGGGGTGGTCGAGGGATCCTGTCGGCCCGCGATCACCAGGGTCGGGGCGGTGATCCGGTTCAGATCCGAACGAGAATCCCACCGGGACAACGCCTCACAGCATGCTGCGTAGCCCTCGTCGGACGTGTCGGCGATCATGCGGCGATGCCGCTCGACGAGATCGGCGTCGCGCGCGGCCAGTTCGGGGGTGAACCAACGCTCGAGTACGGCATCGGCCAGCGACGCCGTGCCCGCCGCTCGGACCACCGCGGCACGGTCGAGCCATTGCGCCGGCTCACCGAACTTCGCCGAGGTGCACAGCAGCGTCAGAGTCCGTACTCGCTCCGGGCGATGGATGGCGAGCCACTGCGAGACCGCACCGCCGAGGGACAGACCGACGAGGTGCACACGCTCCACCTCGAGTGAATCCAGCAGCGCCACCACGTCCTCGGCGAGTTCGGCCACCGAGTAGGGACCGGGTGGCACCGGTGATCGTCCGTGCCCGCGAAGGTCGACGGCGAGAACGTGAACGGCGGCGGACAGAGTTCCGATCTGCGGGTTCCACATCGATCGGTCGGAGCCGAGCGAACCGATCAGCACGACGGTCTCCGCGTCGGCGCTCGGTCCTTCGATGCGTTCGTGAGCAAGTGCGACAGTCATCGTGAATCCTTCGAATCTGTGGTGTGTTCGGTGTCGAGGTCGTGCTCGGCGAGGATCGCGTCGACCAGCTCGGGTGCGTGGCCGAGATACGCGGCCGGGTCGAGTAGTTCGCGCACCGTCGACGGTGGCAGGAATGCCGTGATGGCAGGGTCACTGTCCAGCGGCGCTCCCGTCGCGCATCGCGCAGTGACGATTTCGCGGGCCTGCTCGGTGTGCGCTGCCAATGCCGCGGTGACACGTTCGGCGAGCAGCGCTCCGCCCGTCGCGTCGAGATTGCGGGCCATTTCCTCGGGATGAACGTGCAACCCGCTCAGGCTCTGCGTGATTCGGTGGGCGGCACCACCGGTGAGGCGGAGCAGATCGGTGATCGTCTCCCACTCGGCATGCCACGCTCCAGCGGCGCGCTGGTGTTCGTGGTCCATGTTGGAGAGCACGGTGGCCACCGCACCCGGGACGCGTCGGGCCGCAGCGCGAGCCGTGACGGCGGCAACGGGATTGCGCTTGTGCGGCATCGCCGACGATCCGCCGGGCGCGTCCTCCGAGACCTCCCCCAGCTCGGTGGCGGACATCGACACGATGTCCCCGGCGATCTTGCCGATCGTTCCTGCTGCGACACCCAACGAGCACGCAATATCGGCAATCGCGGTGCGGTCGGTGTGCCAGGGCGCGGTCTGTCGAGCCAACCCCAGTTCGACGGCGAGCGCGGCGGCGACGGCCGGTCCGTGTGGATGCACGGCGGCGAGAGTGCCTGCAGCGCCGCCGTACTGGACGGTGCATGCGCGTCGAACGGCTGCGACTCCGGTCCGCGCGCGACGCAGTCCCGAGAACCAGTTCGCAGCCACCAGGCCGAAGGTGGTGGGCAAGGCCTGCTGGCCGAGAGTGCGGGCCGCCATCGGGGTGGTGCGATGGGTCAGGGCCAGACTTCTCGCGGCCGCACTCGCAGCGTCGAGCGAGGCCTCGATCACACCGAGCGCGTCGCGGGAGAGGAGCATCAGCGCGGTGTCCATGATGTCCTGGCTGGTGGCACCGGGATGCACTGCCGTGGCAGGAACCGCGGCCTCGGCCACCACGTTCCGAAGAATCTTCACCAGCGGGATCACCGGATTACCCCCGGCCGCGGCATCTGCTCCGAGCCGCGCGATGTCCAGGTTCGCCCCGAGTTCGGTCGCGGTGGTGGTGACGATCTCGGCGTGACCGGCCTCCACGAGACCGACCGTTGCTGCGGCCCTCGAGAGCGCCGCCTCGACGGCGAACATCGCTGTCACCCACGCCCGGTCGCCCACGAGCGGTGCGAGCGCGTCGCTACCGAACGTCGGATCGAACAGTGCCCCTCGCTCGGATTCCATCGTCCCCTCTCGCCATCGGTGTGTCACAGCGCGAAGAACGGAGTCTCGTCGCCGTCCGGATCGGTGTTCTGCAGCACGATGTCGAGGTGGTACCCACCGTGCACCGGTGCTGCGACGAGTCTGGCACGCTTGTGCTCCGGCACGGCGGACAACACCGGATCGAGCTCGTTGGCCTCGGCCTCGTCGGGAAAGTACACCCGCGTCACGACCCGCTCGAGCATCCCGCGGGCGAAGATCCCGACGTCGATGTGCGGTGCCTCCACAGCACCGTTCTCGGCGGGAAGCGGTCCCGGCTTGATCGTCGTGATCGTCATCGTTCCGGTCTCGTCGGCGAACGCTCGCCCGAAGCCGCGAAAGCCTGCGATGCGAGACGGCACCGCGCCACGCGGATCGTCGGGGTGATCGAACCGGCCGTCGCCGTCGGCCTGCCAGGTCTCGATCATGGCGTCGGACATGGGGTTTCGGGCTCCGTCGATCAGTGTGAACGACACGGTGATCTCGCCTTCGGTGCCCGGCGGCACCACGTTTTCGCCGTCGGGCCACAACAATCCGATGTGCACGTATGGGCCCACGGTCTGCGACGGTGTCTGCCCGAAGGAGGCGGTGGTGAAATCGGCTCCGGCGACCACGGGGTAGCGCGGGGCGAACTCGGGATCAGTCATCGTGGTCGTCTTCCTCGAAGGGGGTGGCGTTTCGGCCGCGGAGCACGATGTCGAATCGAAATCCGAGGGCCCAGTTGTCCTGTGTCGCCTCGTAATCGAACGCGCCGATCATTCGGGCCCGCGAGTCCTCGGGGGCGGCGTTGAAGATCGGATCCTGGAAGAACATGGGGTCGTCCGGGAAGTACATCTGTGTCACGAGGCGCTGGGTGAACGCCTGGCCGAACAGGGAGAAGTGAATGTGAGCGGGCCGCCATGCGTTGTGGTGATTGCCCCACGGATACGCGCCCGGCTTGATCGTGGTGAAGCGATACCTGCCCTGGGCATCGGTGAGAACGCGACCGGTGCCGTTGAAGTGCGGATCCAGTGGTGCGGGCCACCGGTCACCGGTGTGCCGGTATCGACCGCCTGCGTTGGCCTGCCACACCTCGACGAGGGTGTTCGGAATCGCCTTGCCGTCGCTGTCGAGCACCCGGCCGTGCACGATGATCCGCTGCCCCTGCGCCTCACCGTCGTTCGCCAGGGTGAGGTCTGCGTCGGCGGCGGTGACTCGTCCCTCGCCCAGTACCGGTCCGGTGATCTCGGTGAGTCGCTGGGGGAGCAGGGTCAGTGGCTGTGCCGGATGCCGAAGGGCGGTGGTCCGGTACTCGGGGAAGTCGCGTGGGGCATGGACACCCGATTGGTCCCGGTACTCGGGCGGGAGATGAAGCATCGACGGTTCCTCACGATCGTGGGTGATCTACGCAACAGCCAGAATAGCGAAGTGTTCGCATTGTGGCAAACTGTTCATATTCCGCACAGAATGCTGTAGCGTGCATCTCATGTTGGACAAAGTCGTGGCCAGCGCCACCGAAGCCGTAGCGGACATCCCTGATGGGTCCTCGATCGCCGTCGGGGGATTCGGATTGGTCGGAGTGCCGGAAATACTGATCGACGCCGTGCTCGCGCAGGGTGCGACAGATCTGGAGACCATCAGCAACAACTGCGGAACCGATGGCTTCGGTCTCGGCGTTCTGTTGATGCAGCACCGCATTCGGAGAACCATCAGCTCCTACGTGGGCTCGAACAAGGAATTCGCACGGCAGTACCTGTCCGGAGAACTCGAAGTCGAGCTCACTCCGCAGGGCACGCTTGCCGAGCGGCTGCGCGCAGGCGGTGCCGGGATCCCCGCGTTCTTCACCCCCGCAGGCGTCGGCACCCAGGTCGCCGACGGGGGATTGCCGCTGCGCTACGACGGTAGCGGCGGAATCGCACTGGCCAGTCCGCCGAAGGAGACACGCGAGTTCGACGGCGTCACCTACGTGATGGAGCGCGGGATCGTCGCAGATTATGCGCTCGTGCACGCGTGGAAGGGGGACCGTCACGGGAACCTGGTGTTCCACGCCAGTGCGCGAAACTTCAATCCGCCCGCCGCGGAGTCGGGACGCATCACCATCGCGCAGGTCGAGCATCTCGTCGAGCCGGGTGAGATCGGACCCGACGAGGTGCACACCTCGGGTATCCACGTACAGCGGGTGGTCCACGTCGGACCGGTCGAGGTCGGCATCGAGCAGAGGACGGTACGAGCATGAACGAGAAGATGACCCGCGAACAGATGGCGGCACGGGTGGCACAGGAGCTCAGCGACGGTCAGTACGTCAATCTCGGCATCGGTATGCCGACCCTCGTGCCCAACTACATCCCCAACGACGTCTCGGTGATCCTGCATTCGGAGAACGGGGTGCTCGGCGTCGGACCGTATCCCACCGAGGACGAACTCGACGCGGAGATCATCAACGCGGGCAAGGAGACCATCACGGTCCTTCCCGGTGCGTCCTACTTCGATTCCGCGCAGTCGTTCGGAATGATCCGCGGCGGCCAGGTCGACGTCGCCGTACTGGGGGCGATGCAGGTCAGCGCCACCGGTGATCTGGCGAACTGGATGATTCCCGGGCACATGGTCAAGGGCATGGGTGGCGCGATGGATCTGGTGCACGGAGCGAGACGCGTCATCGTGATGATGGAGCACGTCTCCCGCAAGGGCGAGCCGAAGATTCTGGAGCAGTGCACCCTGCCGCTGACCGGTGAGGGCTGCGTACACAGGATCATCTCGGACATGGCCGTTCTCGACGTCACCGAGAACGGTCTCCGTCTCGTCGAGACCGCACCGGGCGTGTCCGTGGACGAGGTCAGGAACGCGACCGCGGCCGAACTACTGGTCGACGCCGGTCAGGAGTGGAGCCTGCGGAACGACTCAGGCACTACCGTCTGAGACGAGAACGCGGTCGGCGTGGGAGTAGATGTTCATCGACCGGCCGCGGAGGAAGCCGACGACCGTCAGACCGGATTCGGTCGCGAGGTCGACCGCCAGCGAGGACGGGGCCGAGACCGCCGCGAGAATCGGTATTCCGGACATCACCGCCTTCTGGGCCAACTCGAACGAGGCGCGGCCGCTGACCATCAGCACCGTGCCCTGCAGGGGAATTCGATCGTTGGTCACCGCCCAGCCGACGACCTTGTCGACGGCATTGTGGCGACCGACATCCTCACGCAGGACGAGCATCTCGCCGTCCGCAGTGAACAGGGCGGCGGCGTGCAGGCCGCCGGTCGTATCGAAGACCTTCTGCGCAGCCCTCAACGTGTCGGGTAGCCCGGTGAGAGTGTCCGAGTTCACGACGACGGAATCGGCCACGGGGGAATGCTTGGTGCGCAGGCGAATTGCGTCCAACGATCCCTTTCCGCACACCCCACACGAGGACGTCGTGTAGAAGTTGCGTTCGACGCCGGTCTCCGGCGGAGCGACACCCGCGGCCAGGGTGACATCGAGGACGTTGTAGGTATTCGCACCGTCGTCGTCGACCCCGTCGCAGTAGCGAGCCGCTGCGATGTCGGCACCCGAGGCGATCACACCCTCGGTCAGCAGGAACCCGTGAGCGAGCTCGACGTCGTGGCCGGGAGTGCGCATGGTGACGGCCAGCGCTGCGCCGTTCACCCGCAACTCGAGCGGCTCCTCCACCACGAGGGTGTCCGGACGTTCGACGCGGTGCTCACCTCGGAGTCGGACAACGGGCCTGCGGGTGGTGATGCGGCCCATCAGTATCGGCCGGATTCGCGGTGACGTGGGTGACTCATTCTTCGATTGTGGACCCCGGTGTCGTCGGGCCGTCGACTCGGTCGGCCATTGCGCTCACCAACGAGACCAGGCGCGGGTGATTGACGAGGTCGTCGACGAGCACACGCTTGCCTTTCGCGTCGGCCAACGGGATCTTCCAGTTCTCGTACTGGGTTTCGTCGGTACCGGGCTGGTTCTGAATTCGGTGTTCGCCGACGGCGTCGACGAGAGCGACACCGATCAGCAGGGACGGGCTGCGCTGGACGAGGCGATGCAGAGCTTCCACCGTCTCGTGGTTGTCGGCGTCGGCGCCGAGCAATCCGCGCTCGCGCGCCAGGTCGAGAACGGCCTCGCGCTTGGCTGCGTCGATGTCCTTCTCGGCCTCGATGTCTCGTTCGAGCAGGCCGAGACGGGACCGTAGGTCGATGTGTTCACCCTCGAGGTATCCGGCCGTCGGGGGCAGATCGTGTGTGGTCACCGACGTCAGGCACAGGGTGCGGTAGTCCTCGGGTGCAATGGGCCCGGATTCGTCCGCTTCGAACCACAGGATCGAGGTGCCGAAGATGCCGCGCTCGGTGAGGTACTCCTGCACCATCGGCTCGAAGACACCGAGATCCTCGCCGACCACCACCGCGCCTGCCCGCTCGGCCTCGAGGGCCAGGATGCCGATCAGCGCCTCGTGGTCGTACTCGACATACGTTCCGCCGCCGGCATTCTCGGCCTCCTGCGGAATCCACCACAGGCGGAACAGACCCAGGATGTGGTCGACGCGGATACCGCCGGCATGACGAAGGATCGTGCGCAGCATGTCGCGGTAGGGGACGTACGCCAGTTCGCGTAGTCGGTCCGGATCCCACGGGGGTTGGTTCCAGTTCTGGCCCTGCTGGTTGAAGTTGTCCGGCGGCGCGCCCACCGTGACTCCCGACGTCAATACGTCACCGAGCGCCCAGGCATCGGCTCCGCCGCGCGCCACGCCCACGGCGAGGTCGTGCATGATGCCGATGTCCATCCCAGCATCGAGTGCCGAGCGTTGCGCGGCGGCCAACTGCTCGTCGCAGATCCACTGCAGCCACATGTGGAAGTCGATGCGCTCGGCGAGCTTGGTGCGCTGTTCGAGCACGAAGTCGGTCCGCGGGTGTGCTGCCTTGTCGGTCCAGGCCGAATTCTCGGGTCCGAACTTCTCCGCCAGGGCGCTCCACACCGCGAAATCGCGCAGTCCGGAACCCTCGCGTTCGACGAACGCTCGGAATGCGGATTCGCGCGCCGGGCTCCGTTCCACCTTGTGAACACGTTCCAGGGCACGCAGTTTCGCCGTGAAGGTCGAGTCTCTGTTCAGCTTTCCGGTTCGCTTGTTGGCCTTGTCGAACCGCTTCGCCGCTTTCCGGACCTTGCCGAACTGTTCCGGTGACAGCAGCGCGGTTTCACGAATGTTCTCCACTCGGATGTAGAGCGAGTTGAAGAACCGGCGGGTGGTCGGCAGATAGGGCGACGCCTCGACCGGTGTGGTGGGTCGGTCGGCGTGCAGCGGATTGACGAGGAGATAGTCGAAGCCGTGCTCGCGGCCGACGATGTCGGCCATGTCCTCGAGATCACCGAGATCGCCGATTCCCCAAGATCGTCTCGATCGCACCGAATACAGCTGGGTGAGCAAGCCCGTCCGCTGCCGATCTGCCAGTTCTGCGTTGGGTGACAACGACTTCGGAGTGACCACCACAACCGTGTCCGACGTCCGGACCGTGTTGTCCTCGCTGATCGTCGTCGCGGTCAGGCTGTGCCAACCGAGCGGTGCACTGCTCGGAACGACGAACGTGGCACGACCGATGAGGCGGCCGTCGACCTCACGGGGATCGACCCAGACGTCGGCCTGGGTCACCTCGATGGTCTCGCCGTCCTCGGAGACCATCGAGACCTCGACCGGATTGCCGTGTGGCACATGGACCCACACCACGGCATCGGTGCCCTGCGTGGCCACCACCACCGGCGGAAGCAGGCGCCGCCACGGCGCGTTCTCGATGTCGGCCAGAGCTCGGTCGACGTCCTCGGTCGATTCGGTTGCGTAGCCGCGCGCGGCGAGCACCTGACGCAGGGTGTCGTCACTCACTTCGTGTTCGGTGTCGTCCCAGCCTCGGTACGAGGTCGATGTGCCGAGGCGTCGGGCGAGAGAGCGAAGTGCCTGCGAGTAGTCCACACCGATGATCGTGCCAGTTCGCCGCGCCCGCGTCATGCCGGCCGGGGCTTCGTTCACCGGCCACCGCTGCGATTCGAACGATGTGCGGGCCCGGTTGCTCGACTGCCAGGATTGAAACATGCCGAGCTGGGTAGTCTGGGTCGGCGAACGGTAAAACGACTGCTCGGCGACGATAGGAAGTGCGGATGGCTGGGGTCAGCAAGATCGAAGAACTGGAGCGAGGTTCCGGTGCACCGGTCGAGCTGAGGGTGCGCGCCGAGGCCGACCAGCTTCCGGTGGTCCGCGCGGTCGCCGAAACCCTCGCAGTGCTCAGCGACTTCACGCTCGACGACATCGCCGACGTGAAGTTGGTCGTGGACGAGGTGTGTTCGCAGTTGATCAAGGGCTCGGTCACCGATGCAGAGCTCTCGTGCACGTTTGCGGTGAGCGACTCCGGAATCCGGATCGTCGTCACCTCCACGTTGGCACCCACATCCGTGCCGAAGAAGGACAGCTTCGGCTGGCACGTGCTGCAGACGCTGACCGACGCCATCGAGCTGCGCTCCGACGACCCCGTCGAGGGCGATGCCGGTCACACGGTCGCGATCGACGTGGTCAAGCGGAGGAGCAAGGTCTAGTGCCTGTGCCGCACGAACGAAGCACACGGCGAGAGTCCGACGATTACAGCGACGTTGTCGCGCTGATCCAGCAGATGCAGGCGCTCGACGAGAATTCACCGCAGCGCCGAGTGCTGCGCGATCGCATCATCACCCGCTGCCTGCCTCTCGCAGAACACATCGCACGCCGCTTCGGCGGCCGCGGCGAAGCACACGAGGACCTGCTGCAGGTCTCACGTCTCGGTCTGGTGAACGCGGTCGACCGATTCGACATCGAACGCGGTTCGGACTTCGTGTCGTTCGCCGTGCCCACGATCATGGGCGAAGCTCGCCGCTACTTCCGCGACGCCGGATGGTCGGTTCGAGTGCCGCGGCGCATGAAGGAACTGAACTCGATGATCTCCCAGGCGGTGGGATCGCTCTCGCAGAAGCTCGGCCGAGCTCCGACCGCGAGCGAGATCGCGGCCGAACTGGGGATCGACGTCAAGGAAGCGTCGCAGGCTTTGCTTGCGCGCAGCGCGTATCAGACCGTTTCGGTCGACTCGGTGGTCAGCGAGGATCGGTTGCCGCTGATGGACACCCTCGGTGCCGACGATCCCGAACTCGAGAAGATGGAGAGCTACCTCGCGGTGCGGCCTGCACTCGAGAAGTTGCCCGAGCGTGAGCGTCGAATCGTCGTGCTCCGATTCTTCGGGTCGATGACCCAGACTCAGATCGCGGAGAAGGTGGGGATTTCGCAGATGCACGTCTCGCGAATCCTGGCTCGCACGCTCGCTCAGCTGCGCGAGGACCTCGGCGAGGACTGAACTCGACCGGCAAAGCTAGGCTCGCGGGATGAGTATGTACGACGACGTCGACGAGTACATCGGAGCCCGCAGGGTCACGGGCCTGGCTGCATCGCAAGATTTCTCACGGGCGGTGGTCGTGGTTGCCGCACTGGACGATTCGCGGACCGAGTACCGAACGTCGTTGTGGGAGATCGATGTCGACGGCGGTTCGCCCGCCCGGCGCATCACCCACGGCGAGTGGGGTGAGGGTGCTCCGGTGTTCACCTCGGCGGGCGATCTGTTGTTCTCTCGCACATCGAGCAAGGACGATCCGGCTCGGCTGTGGATTCTGCCTGCCTCGGGCGGTGAGGCGCGCGTTCTCGAGACCAGGGCCGCCGGTCTGAGCGAGGTCCGAACTGCGCGTTCCGGATTCGGGCTCGTCGGGCTCTCGCCGGTGTTCGGATCGTCGAGCACCGATGAGGACGACGACGCCCTGCGCACCGAGCGCAAGGCGAACAAGGTGGATGCAATTCTGCACACCGGAGTCCCGGTGCGTTTCTGGGATCACGATCTGGGGCCTGCGACGCCGCACCTGTTCGCGGGATCGTCGGACGGTTCGACCGGACTGCGCGATCTGACGCCGGATGCGGCCGGCGCGTTGCACGAAGCGGCCTTCGATGTCGGTGCCGACGGCTCGTTCGTCGTGTCCACCTGGTCCGTCCCCGGCGCTCTGGCGACCGTGCGGACGGTGCTGGTGCGTATCGACACCGCGACGGGGGAGCGCACGACGATCGTCGACGACGTCGATGCCGACCTGGGCGCGCCTGCGATCTCGCCGGACGGCACGTCCGTGGTGTTCGTGCGTGAATCGCTCTCCACTCCCGAGGACGCGCCTCGAATGACGCTGCAGCGCTACGATTTCGAGTCGGCTTCGGTCGTCGATCTCGCTCCCGGCTGGGATCGGTGGCCGATCGACCCGGTGTGGCTGCCGGACGGGTCGGGAGTATTGGTCACCGCGGACGACGACGGCCGGTCCCCGATCTTCGTCGTGCGTGAGGGCGCGGAGCCGCGTCGGCTGACGAACACGAACGACGCGTACACCCACGTCCACGTGTCCTCGGACGGAACCAGGGTGCTGGCCCTCGCCGCGTCCTATCTCGCCGCCCCGCATCCGGTCTCGATCGACCTGTCCGACGGCACCGTCGACGACCTCGACACCTCCGTCGACCGCTGCCCGGTGCCCGGAACTCTCACCGAGATCGACACCGTCGTCGACGACGGTGCCCGGGTGCGCGGCTGGCTGGCGCTGCCCGAGGGTGCCTCGGACGCGACACCCGCACCGCTGCTGCTGTGGGTGCACGGTGGCCCGCTCGGCTCGTGGAACACCTGGTCGTGGCGGTGGAATCCATGGCTGATGGTCGCCCGCGGGTACGCCGTGCTGCTGCCGGATCCGGCGCTGTCCACCGGGTACGGCCAAGAGTTCGTACAGCGAGGCTGGGGAGCGTGGGGCAAGGCTCCGTTCACCGATCTGATGGCCTTGACCGACGTCGCGGTCGCGCTACCCGAGATCGACGAGACCCGCACCGCGGCGATGGGCGGATCTTTCGGCGGTTACATGGCCAACTGGATCGCCGGACACACCGATCGGTTCGACGCCATCGTCACCCATGCGAGCCTGTGGGCGCTCGATCAATTCGGCCCGACGACCGATGCACCGTGGTACTGGGCGCGGGAAATGTCCCCGGAGATGGCGGTCGAGAACTCCCCGCACCTGTTCGTCGCGGACATCGCGACGCCGATGCTGGTGATCCACGGCGACAAGGACTATCGCGTGCCCATCGGCGAGGGCCTACGGCTGTGGTACGAACTGCTCAGCGAATCCGGCCTGCCCGCCGACGACGAGGGCAACACCTCGCACCGTTTTCTCTACTTCCCGGCCGAGAACCATTGGATTCTGAGTCCTCAACACGCCAAGGTCTGGTACGAGGTGGTGCTGGCGTTCCTGGCCCAGCACGTGCTGGGCGAGAGGGTGTCGATGCCCCGAATCCTCGGCCACTAGAATCGACCGGTGACCAGTTCAGCGCCAGAGCACTCAGACAACCCCGCCGATTCGATCGACCTGCCCAAGAGCTGGGATCCCAGTGCGGTCGAGGCGGAGCTGTACCGGTCCTGGGTCGACGCCGGGTACTTCGAAGCCGACGCGACCAGCGGCAAGCCGCCCTATTCCATAGTGTTGCCCCCGCCCAACGTCACCGGCAGCCTGCACATGGGCCACGCCCTCGACCACACGCTGATGGACGCGCTCAGTCGTCGCAAGCGGATGCTCGGGTACGAGGTGCTGTGGTTGCCGGGCATGGACCATGCGGGCATCGCCACGCAGACCGTCGTGGAGAAGCAGCTCGCCGCCGACGGAAAGACCAAGGAAGAGTTCGGCCGCGAGGCGTTCATCGACAAGGTCTGGGACTGGAAGCGTGAATCCGGCGGAACCATCGGTGGGCAGATGCGACGCATCGGCGACGGTGTCGACTGGAGCCGAGAGCGGTTCACCATGGACGACGGCCTGTCCGAGGCCGTCCAGACCATGTTCAAGCGGATGTTCGACGACGGTTTGATCTACCGCGCCGAGCGACTGGTCAACTGGTCGCCGGTGCTGCAGACCGCCATTTCCGACATCGAGGTCAAGTTCGAGGACGTCGACGGCGAACTGGTGTCGCTGCGATACGGCTCGCTCGACGATTCCGAGCCACATGTCATCGTCGCGACCACCCGAGTCGAAACGATGCTCGGCGACACCGCAGTCGCGGTCCACCCCGACGACGAACGGTACAAGGCTCTCGTCGGCACCACCCTCGAGCACCCGTTCACCGGACGACAGATCCCGATCATCGCCGACGACTACGTGGACCCCGAATTCGGCACCGGCGCAGTGAAGATCACCCCGGCACACGACCCCAACGACTTCGAGATGGGCGTGCGGCACTCGTTGCCGATGCCCTCGATCATGGACAAGGCGGGCCGGATCGCCGATACCGGAACGCAATTCGACGGTATGGATCGCTTCGAGGCGCGCGTGAAGGTTCGTGAAGCACTCGCCGAGCAGGGCCGCGTCGTCGCCGAGAAGCGCCCCTACCTGCACAGCGTCGGCCACTCCGAGCGTAGCGGTGAGCCGATCGAGCCACGTCTGTCGCTGCAGTGGTGGGTCAAGGTCGACACCTTGGCGAAGGCGGCCGGTGACGCAGTGCGTAACGGCGACACCGTCATTCATCCCAAGAGTCAGGAACCGCGCTGGTTCGCCTGGGTCGACAACATGCACGACTGGTGCATCTCGCGTCAGCTGTGGTGGGGTCATCGGATTCCGATCTGGTACGGACCCGACGGCGAGACCGTCTGCCTCGGACCGGGGGAGACGCCGCCCGAGGGCTGGGAGCAGGATCCCGACGTCCTCGACACTTGGTTCTCGTCCGGGCTGTGGCCCTTCTCGACGATGGGGTGGCCCGACGCCACCGCCGATCTCGAGAAGTTCTATCCCACCGGCGTTCTCGTCACCGGATACGACATCCTGTTCTTCTGGGTCGCCCGCATGATGATGTTCGGCACCTACGTCGGAGCGGACGACGCGATCACCGCGGGCAAGCAGGGGTCGCAGGTTCCGTTCCGAGATGTGTTTCTGCACGGCCTGATTCGAGACCAGTTCGGCAAGAAGATGTCGAAGTCGCGCGGTAACGGCATCGATCCTCTCGACTGGGTCGATCGTTTCGGTGCCGACGCGCTGCGCTTCACGCTCGCCCGCGGCGCGAACCCCGGTGCCGACATGTCCGTCGGCGAGGATCACGCGCAGTCCTCGCGCAACTTCGCCAACAAGCTGTTCAACGCAACGAAGTTCGCGTTGATGAACGGCGCGGCACCGGCCGATCTCCCGTCGCGGTCCGAGCTGACCGACGCCGACCGATGGATCCTCGACAGGCTCGAACAGGTTCGGGCAGAGGTGGATTCGGCGTTCGACCGTTACGAGTTCAGCAAGGCCTGCGAGGCGCTCTATCACTTCGCCTGGGACGAGGTCTGCGACTGGTACCTCGAGATCGCCAAGGTGCAGTTCGCCGACGACGCCATCGCCGTCACCACGCGCGGGGTTCTCGGCAACGTTCTCGACGCCCTGCTGCGACTGCTGCATCCGGTGATTCCGTTCGTCACCGAAACGCTGTGGAAGGTGCTCACCGGCGGCGAGTCGCTGGTCATCGCCGCGTGGCCCACCGCCTCCACCGATTCGCTGGATTCTGTTGCGGCACAGCGCATCGAAGACATGCAGCGACTCATCACCGAAATCCGTCGGTTCCGCAGCGATCAGGGACTCAAGCCGTCCCAGAAGGTGGCGGCCCGCATCGTCGGAGTCTCCGAATCGGATCTGGACGGGCAGATTTCGGCGGTCACCGCACTGGCTCGACTGACCGAGCCCGCCGAGGACTTCGCGGCGACGGCGTCGGTCGAGGTGCGTCTGAGCAAGGCCACCGTGGTCGTCGAACTCGACACCTCGGGCACCGTCGACCTGGTCGCCGAGCGGGCCCGACTGGTGAAGGATCTCGCGGCTGCGGAGAAGGAACTCGCGCAGACCACCGGCAAGCTCGGCAACGAAGCGTTTCTCGCGAAGGCACCGGATGCGGTGGTGGACAAGATCAGAACACGCCAGACGATCGCCGGCGAAGAGATCGCACGCATCACGGCGCGGCTCGAATCGATGGGAACCTAAGTGACCGAATCCGACGAGGCCCTGCCCCTGCCTCCGCCGAGCCCGGTCGATCTGGCCGAGCTCGCACTCGTGGAGGCCGAGCTCGACAAGCGTTGGCCCGAAACGAAGATCGAGCCGTCGACGGCTCGGATCTCGGCGCTGATGGACCTGCTCGGCTCGCCGCAGAAGGCGTATCCGTCGATTCACGTCGCGGGCACGAACGGCAAGACCTCGGTGACCCGCATGATCGATGCGCTCCTCACCGCGTTCCACCGGCGCACAGGCCGCACCACCAGTCCGCACCTGCAGATGGCGACCGAGCGGATCAGCATCGACGGCAGGCCCATCTCGCCGCGGCTCTACGTCGACACCTACAACGAGATCGCTCCGTTCGTGGACATGATCGACGCGCAGTCCGAGGCAGCGGGCGGACCCCGCATGAGCAAGTTCGAGGTGGTCACGGCCATGGCGTTCGCGGCGTTCGCCGAGGCCCCGGTCGAGGTTGCCGTCATCGAGGTCGGACTCGGCGGGCGTTGGGACGCCACCAACGTCGTCGACGGCGACGTTGCCGTCATCACCCCGATCGGCCTCGATCACGTCGAGTTCCTCGGCGACGATCTCGCGACGATCGCGGGAGAGAAGGCGGGGATCATCAAGAAGGCACCGGAATCGCTGGTGCCGCGCGATACCGTCGCGATTCTGGCGAAGCAGCAGCCCGAGGTGTCCGAGGTCCTGCTGCGGGCGGCGGTGCAGGCGGACGCGGCGGTGGCCCGAGCCGGGTCGGAATTCACCGTCCTCGGCAGGCAGATCGCCGTGGGAGGGCAGCAACTGGAACTGCAGGGGCTCGGCGGGGTGTACACCGACGTCTTTCTTCCCTTGCACGGCGAGCATCAGGCGCACAATGCCTCGCTCGCACTCGCGGCGGTCGAGGCTTTCTTCGGTGCGGGTCCGGATCGTCAACTCGATCAGGACACCGTGCGCGGCGCGTTCGCCACGATCGTCAATCCGGGTCGGCTCGAGCGGGTGCGCAACGCCCCGACGGTGTTTCTCGACGCCGCGCACAACCCACATGGGGCAGAGGCGCTCGCCGCTGCCCTCACCGACGAATTCGATTTCCGAAAACTCGTCGGCGTCGTCAGCGTCATGGCGGACAAGGATGTCGGAGCAATCCTCGACGCGCTGGAGCCGGTGTTCGACGACATCGTCGTCACCCACAACGGGTCCGCGCGGGCGATGGACGTGGACGCGTTGGCCGACATCGCGGTGGCCAAATTCGGCGACGAACGCGTCGTGGTGGCGTCGACCCTGCCCGATGCGCTGGAAACGGCGATCGGGTTGGCCGAGGAAGTCGCCGAGCCGGGTGAGGCCGTGTCCGGTGCCGGAGTCGTGGTGACCGGATCCGTGGTGACCGTCGGTGCAGCTCGCACTCTGTTCGGAAAGGACCCCGCGTGAGCGAGACAGAGTTCAGACCACCCACGAACGATCCGTGGAAGGGGTTCCGCGGTGTCTGTGCAGGAACGTTGGTACTCGAAGCCATCGTCGTTCTGCTCTCGCTGCCTGTGGTCGCCGTCGTGGGCGGCGGTGCAACGTGGTTTTCGACCACGTACATCGTTCTCCTCGCGGTCGCGATGATCGCAGGCGCCGGCAAGCAGGGTGAGCCCTGGGCGATGAAGTTCAATCTGATTCTGCAAGTGTTCGTTCTGTTCGGAACGGTGTTCCATCTGTCCATCGGCATCGTCGGCCTGATCTTCATCGCCGTGTGGCTGTATCTGCTGTACCTGCGCCGTGACATCACCGAGCGAATCCGACGGGGGATGCTGCCGGGGCAGCGCGACTGACAGGGGAAACCTGTCGGTTTCGGCGATGCGGCGCGCGCCGCATCGCTGTGTTCCATTACTGTTCTCGACGTGACCGACCGCACCCTTGTACTGATCAAGCCCGACGGAGTTGCCCGGCGTTACGTAGGAGAGATCCTCGGCCGCGTGGAGAAGAAGGGTCTGAGCATCGTCGCACTCGAGCTCAAGACCGTCTCCCGCGAACTGGCCTCGGCTCACTACGCGGAGCACGAGAGCAAGCCGTTCTTCCCCGAGCTGCTCGAGTTCATCACGTCCGGACCGGTGGTGGCCGCAGTTCTCGAAGGCCCGCGCGCCATCGCTGCGTTCCGTCAGATCGCAGGCGGCACCGACCCCGTGGCCAAGGCGGTTCCCGGCACCATCCGTGGTGACCTCGCCCTCGACGGTCAGCAGAATCTGGTGCACGGATCGGATTCCGTGGAATCGGCCGAGCGCGAGATCGCACTCTGGTTCCCCGGCCTCGCCTGACCGTTCCGCCTTCGACACGAAAAGCACCGCCTCCTTCCGGCCACGCCGCATCCGCTCGGAACCCGAACGGTGCGGCGTGGCGAGTACGCATCACAGCGTGTGGGATACTCGACGACAGATCGACTTCACTGCACCAGTACGTACAGGTTTCACGCTCCACCCGAAGCCCAGGCTTCACCGAAGTTCGCTAGACCGGTGTGGTGTATTCGATCGGATGACTGTCGTCTATCCGCTGCCCGTCATCGCAGATGCTCGAACGAGAGACAGGCTCGTTCGCGTTCTTGCTTGATGATCAGGCGCTCGGATCGCCGGTACACCACCATCCAGCCAGGCACCGCACACGCTGTCGTCGACCACCGAGAACTACGACGTGGTCATCGGCTCGGGTGCGGAGCGAGACCGAACAGCTGACGTCCAACCCGACGTGAGTACACAAGGATTGCCCTCGCGTGGCCGCGTCACACCCGAAGTCGGATGGACGCGCCCGGGGGCCCGAGGAGACTACGTGGCCGATCAAAGCCCGCCCGAAGATGTACAGAACGCAAACGCAGGTCGTACGGAGCCTCCCGGCGCGGTGTCGTCTGTGGAAACCGACGCGGCGTCGTCGGCGCAACCCGACACGATCGAGCTGCCGACCAGGCTGCGCGTGCACGCTCTGGCAAAGATTCTGGGCGTCACCAGCAAGCAGTTGCTCGTCACCCTCGGTGAGCTCGGCATCGAAGCGCGCAGTGCACAGTCGAGCCTGAGCCGTGACGTCGCGGAGTCCGTTCGTGACTCGGTCAACGCGCCCACAGCGCCCACCGGGCAGACAGTCGAGTCGTCGACTGCCGCGCAGCCGGAGCCGGTTGCGGAGGAACCTGTCGAGGCACCCGCCGTCGAGGCCCCGTGGTCCGAGCCGCAGCTGTTCACCAGCGCGCCCGCTCCGGAGCCGGAGGCCGATCGGTCCGCGGCAACGACCGACCAGCCCACCGCGACGACGTTCACCACCCCGCTGTTTCTGCAGCCCGCAGCCGTGGACGCCCCAGCGACGGAATCGGCGGAGTCACCGGCGGAGCCCCCGGTGCGCCGTCGCCGCAGCCGCAAGGCAGCGCCCAAGGACGAGGTCGCCAGCACCGGCAGCAGCACGGACACCGACGGCAGTGAGTCCGCGGTGACGCCGGAGACCGCTGCACCCGAGACTGCTGCACTCGAGACGTCTGCAGTCTCGACCGACCGGTCCTCTTCTGAGACCGACGAGTCGACCGCCGCCGAGGGATCGACCGACGGTGACGGGGACGACGATCAATCTCAGCCTCGACGCCGCCGCCGTGGCCGCCGTGGACGCGGCCGTGGTCGCGGCGAGCAGTCTTCGGACGAGTCGAACGACGACAATTCCGACGACGATTCCGACGGCGACTCGGAGACCACCGATTCGGCCGACGCAGAATCGACCGATTCCGACTCGGACGAGTCCTCGTCGAGTGACGAGCAGCAGTCGAACTCGGGACGACGCTCGCGTCGATCGCGCACTCGCAGCCGTACCTCGGACCGGCAGAACTCCGATTCGACCGATTCCTCCGACGACACGCGCACCGCGGACTCTTCGGCCGAGGACGGCGACGACGAGTCCGATTCGGGTGCCCAGGACAATTACGACGACTCCGACAACGGCGGTTCGGACGGAGACGGCTCGAGCCGTCGTCGTCGACGCCGTCGCCGGCGCAAGACCGGAGCAGAGGCCGCTGCCGAGGGCGCGTCGTCCGAGGACGATCCGCCCAACACCGTCGTGCACGAGCGCGAGCCGCGCAACAAGAGCCGGGCACCCCGGGACGAGGTCCAGGGAATCACGGGCTCGACGCGTCTCGAGGCCAAGCGTCAGCGCCGCCGCGACGGGCGCGATGCCGGTCGTCGTCGGCCGCCGATCCTCACCGAGTCCGAGTTCCTGGCTCGCCGCGAATCCGTCGACCGCGTCATGGTCGTGCGTGAGAAAGCGACTCCGGATCACCCGCTGACCACTCAGGTTGCCGTGCTCGAAGACGGTGTGCTCGTCGAGCATTTTGTCACCAGCAGTGCCACTGCGTCCATGGTCGGCAACGTCTACCTGGGCCGCGTACAGAACGTGCTGCCCAGCATGGAAGCAGCCTTCATCGACATCGGGCGTGGCCGCAATGGCGTGCTGTACGCGGGCGAGGTCAACTGGGACGCTGCGGGCTTGGGCGGAAACTCACGGAAGATCGAGCAGGCTCTCAAGCCAGGCGATCAGGTTCTGGTCCAGGTCAGCAAGGACCCGGTGGGGCACAAGGGTGCTCGCCTGACCACGCAGCTGTCGCTCGCGGGTCGTTTCCTCGTCTACGTGCCCGGTGGAAGTTCCACCGGCATCAGCCGCAAGCTGCCCGACACCGAGCGCAAGCGTCTGAAGGAGATCCTCCGCGACATCGTGCCTCCCGAGGCCGGCGTCATCATCCGTACCGCAGCGGAGGGCGTCAGCGAAGAAGAGCTCGCACGCGACGTGACTCGCCTGCAGGCGCAGTGGGCCAGCATCGAAGAACGCTCGGCCAACGCCGAAACCGGCAAGGGCGTGCAACCACAGACGCTGTACGAAGAGCCCGACATGCTCGTCAAGGTCATCCGTGACCTGTTCAACGAGGACTTCTCCAAGCTCGTCATCGAGGGCGACAAGGCGTGGACGACGACGTCGAACTACGTCGAGACCGTGGCCCCGGACATGATGGAGCGGCTGCACCGATACGAGGCCGACGGCAGTTCCGTCGACGTCTTCGCCGCGCACCGCATCGACGAGCAGCTGGCCAAGGCCCTCGATCGCAAGGTCTGGCTGCCGTCCGGCGGCACCCTGGTGATCGATCGCACCGAGGCGATGACCGTCGTCGACGTCAACACCGGCAAGTTCACCGGCTCGGGTGGCAATCTAGAAGAGACGGTCACTCGCAACAACATCGAGGCCGCCGAGGAAGTCGTGCGCCAGATGCGGCTGCGAGACATCGGCGGCATGATCGTCGTCGACTTCATCGACATGGTGCTCGAGTCCAACCGCGATCTCGTACTCCGACGACTCACCGAGTCCCTCGGACGCGACCGGACTCGCCACCAGGTCTCCGAGGTGACCTCGCTCGGTCTGGTGCAGATGACCCGCAAGAAGCTCGGCACGGGGCTCGTCGAGGCGTTCTCCACCACGTGTGAGCACTGCCAGGGTCGTGGCATCGTCGTGCACCCGTTCCCCATCGACGCCAAGCCGGACAACGACGGCGGTCGGTCGAACTCGTCGCGTTCGGAATCGGGCAACTCGGGAACGAGCAGCAGGCGTCGTCGTGGCAAGGACAACAAGGCCGACGGCAACGATCGGTCCGACGGCAACGAGCGGGCCTCCTCGAACGATCGGGCCGGTGCGGCAGACGGTCAGGACCACCCCGTGGTCGATCCGTCGATCAAGCGGGCGCATCCGGTGGCGCTGGCCATGGCGGCGCACCACGACGACGTGGTGGCCGACGTCAGCCCCGCCGATGTCGAGACACCTGCCCCGGAAGCTCCCGGCGGCGACGCCGAGGTGACCGTGGTCTCCGCCGACGATGTGGAGGTTGCGGCTGCTGCGGCGGCCGACGCGGAGACGAACGTCACGGCAGCCGATGCGGCCACCGAGACAGAGGCCGACCGGCCTTCAGCCGAGCCGGTGGCACCGAGGGCTCGACGCGGACGGCGGGTGGCGCGCAAGGCAGCCGCGCCGACCGGCACAGCGCCCGACGCGGGCATGGTGATCGTCGTTCCTGCCGCGGACGACTCCGCGGACGCCACGACCTCCGACCAGGCAGGGACGGCACCCGACGAGGTGGCGGCTCCGCTCACGGCGGCGGCCGAACAGTCCGTGGAGCCGGTGGAGGTGCCGGCGGCACGTCCTCGCAGACGGCGCGCAGCAGCGCGGCCTGCAGGGCCTCCGGTGGACATCGATGCCTAGCATCGCGGGGCAGTTTGACCCTGGCCGTCTCTCTGCCGTAACCTTGATAAGTCGCTCCCGGTGACACCGTTCTGCTGTGCCGTAGTGGCCTTGCAGGAAGCAACGGTTCTCGAGCGGGCCTAGGTGAACATCGCCGTGGCCGGCCGATAGGGAGCAAGCAAACACGTTTTACCAGACCAGTCGTGTTGCCATGTGCAACGCGAGCAAGTTCGAAGAAGCAAGGGGTAGCCCTCCGATGGCAACGTACGCGATCGTCAAGACCGGCGGAAAGCAGTACAAGGTCGCTGTTGGTGACCTCGTCAAGGTCGAGAAGATCGAGGGAGCGCCCGGCACTGCTGTCTCGCTTGCTCCGGTCCTCGTCGTAGACGGATCCGACCTGACCACAGATGCGGACAAGCTGGCGAAGATCTCGGTCGCCGGTGAGATCGTCGAGCACACCAAGGGCCCGAAGATCCGCATCCACAAGTTCAAGAACAAGACCGGATACCACAAGCGTCAGGGACACAGGCAGAAGCTCACTGTCCTCAAGGTCACCGGCATCAAGTAACCAGGTCCCCGCAGGACCTGAGTTCTCCCAAGCTGATTCACCCCGAGGAGGGTATGCAACATGGCACACAAGAAGGGCGCATCAAGCTCCCGTAACGGTCGCGACTCGAATGCTCAGCGCCTCGGCGTCAAGCGTTTCGGCGGCCAGACCGTAGGCGCAGGCGAGATCCTGGTTCGTCAGCGTGGCACGCACTTCCACCCCGGCGTCAACGTCGGCCGTGGCGGCGACGACACCCTGTTCGCACTCGCCCCCGGCGCAGTCGAGTTCGGTGCCAAGCGCGGTCGCAAGACCGTGAACATCGTTCCGGTTGCTGTAGAGGCCTAGTCCTTCTGCAGCGCTGGCGCTCACGATGGCCGACGCGACCGGGCAACTGCTCGTGTCGACCATCCACGGCGTACGTTCACAGCTCCCGATAGGGGCGGACCAGGGTCATGAGACCGGTCCGCCCCTATCGCTTTTTTCTCCCGCTTTCTCTTTCACGAAAGGATCGAAGACAGCTATGTCACGATTCATCGACCGCGTGGTGCTGCACGTCAGCGCCGGCAAAGGTGGCAACGGCTGCTCTTCGGTTCACCGCGAGAAGTTCAAGCCTCTCGGCGGCCCGGACGGCGGTAACGGAGGGCAGGGCGGCGGAGTCGTGTTCGTCGTCGACAGCAACGTCCACACTCTGCTCGACTTCCACTTCTCCAGCCATGCCAAGGCAGGCAACGGAACTCAGGGCATGGGTGGCAACCGTGAGGGCGCCAACGGCGAGGACCTGATTCTCAAGGTTCCCGACGGCACCGTCGTGCTCGACAAGAAGGGCAATGTGCTCGCCGACATGATCGGCGAGGGAACACGTTTCGACGCCGCTCCCGGCGGCCGCGGCGGCCTGGGCAACGCAGCTCTGGCCTCGAAGGCTCGGCGCGCACCCGGATTCGCGCTGCTCGGCGAAGAGGGCATCGAACGCGAGCTCGTCCTCGAACTCAAGTCCGTCGCAGACGTGGGCCTCGTCGGTTTTCCGTCGGCCGGTAAGTCGTCGCTGGTCTCGGTGCTGTCCGCAGCGAAGCCGAAGATCGCCGATTACCCCTTCACCACATTGGTGCCCAACCTCGGCGTGGTCTCCAGCGGAGACACCACCTTCACCGTCGCAGACGTTCCCGGGCTGATCCCCGGCGCGAGTCAGGGCCGAGGTCTCGGTCTCGACTTCCTGCGTCACCTCGAACGGTGTGCCGTTCTCGCGCACGTCGTCGACTGCGCCACACTGGATCCCGGCCGCGACCCGATCTCCGACGTCGACGCCCTCGAAGCCGAGTTGGCCGCATACAAGCCGGCGCTGTCCGGGGACGCCAGCCTCGGCGATCTGGCCGATCGGCCCCGCATCGTGGTGTTGAACAAGGCCGACATTCCCGAGGGTGCCGAGCTGGCCGAGATGGTCACCGCCGAGTTCGAGTCCCGTGGCTGGCCCGTGTACACCATTTCCGCGGTGACGCGTGCCGGTCTCAAGCCGCTGACGTTCGCATTGGCCAAGCTCGTCGAGGAGTACCGCACCGCGCATCCGGCTCCCGAGCCGCGGCGTCAGGTGCTGCGCCCGGTCGCTCGGAACGACGACAGCTTCAAGGTCGTCAAGGATCCGGACATCCCGGACGGCTTCATCGTTCGCGGTACCCGACCCGAGCGTTGGGTGCGTCAGACGCAGTTCACCAACGACGAGGCCGTCGGCTACCTCGCCGACCGCCTCGCGCGGCTCGGAGTCGAGGACGCACTCATCAAGGCCGGCGCTCAGCCCGGTGCTTCGGTCACCATCGGCGACGTGTCGTTCGACTGGGAACCGCAGACTCCGGCCGGCGTCGAGATCACGATGACAGGCCGTGGCACCGATGCCCGTCTCGATCAGGTCGAGCGCATCGGCGCATCCGAACGCAAGCATGCCCGCCAGGTACGTCGCGGGCTCGATACCGAACAGGAGTAGACGTGGCGGCGGTGCGTGAATCCGATTCGCTCGCAGAGGCTCTCACCGATACCCGTCGCACGATCGCCGATGCCAAGCGCATCGTGGTCAAGATCGGTTCCTCGGCGCTCACCAGCCTCGACACCGGTCTGGATCTGACTCGACTCGATCTGCTCGCCGACGCCATCGAGTCTCGGATGCGCAGCGGCACCGATGTGGTGGTCGTGTCCTCCGGTGCGATCGGCGCAGGGATGGCACCGCTGGGCCTGACGAAGCGTCCACGGGACCTGGCAACCAAGCAGGCTGCTGCGAGCGTCGGTCAACTCGCTCTGGTTCATGCGTGGAGCTCGTCGTTCCACCGGTACGGGCGCACGGTCGGACAGGTTCTGCTGACCGCCGAGGACATCGCGCGGCGAACCAACCACCGCAACGCTCAGCGCACCCTGGATCGGTTGCGCTCACTCGGTGCCGTGGCCATCGTCAACGAGAACGACACGGTCGCCACCGCAGAGATCCGGTTCGGCGACAACGATCGCCTGGCTGCTCTGGTCGCCCACCTCGTCGGTGCGGACGCACTGTTCCTGCTCTCGGACGTGGACGGGTTGTACGACGGTGATCCCCGCAAGGGCAGAGCGACACTGATCCCGGAAGTGACCAGCCCCGAGGATCTCGACGGTGTCGTCGCCGGTTCGGGGGGAGCGCTCGGCACCGGCGGAATGGCCTCCAAGCTGTCCGCTGCGCGTCTAGCGGCCGACGCCGGCGTTCCGGTGCTACTGGCCGCGGCATCCGATGCTGCCCATGCGCTGACGACGTCCGCGGTGGGTACCGCTTTCGCTGCCCGGCCGACGCGGTTGTCGGCGCGCAAGTTCTGGGTCCGTCACGCTGCCGATGCTGCGGGAGAACTGCACCTCGACGCCGGGGCAGTGCGTGCCGTGGTGGAGCGGCGACGATCGTTGTTGTCCGCTGGTATCACGTCGGTGACGGGTTCTTTCCACGGCGGAGACGTGGTGTCGTTGGTTGATCACGCTGGCGTACTGGTGGCTCGCGGGGTCGTCGCGTACGACTCGGGGGAACTCGTCGGGATGCTCGGGCGGTCGACAGGGGAGTTGGCCGCAGAGCTTCAGCGCCCGGTGGTTCATGCCGACGATCTGGTTCCTGCCTGATCGACGTCGTCGGCCAACGCGGTCGCTACCTCGGAACAGCCGGCGTGCAGTGTGAGAGAAGCGAATTCGTCGCCCCGAGTGGTGCCTCGGTTGACGATGACGATGGGCTTCGACTTCTTGGACGCGTGTCTGACGAACCGCAGGCCCGACATCACGGTCAGCGAGGATCCGAGCACCAGCAGCGCGTCGCTTCGGTCGACGAGATCGTATGCCTCGGCCACGCGCGGCTTCGGTACGCTCTCACCGAAGTAGACGATGTCGGGTTTGAGTATGCCCGAACATGATTCGCAGTCGACCATGCGGAAGTGTGCGGTCGAGGAAATGATGGCGTCGGCATCGGGGGCGATCTCGACGCCGTCCGCTGGCGCAACGGACTCGAGGAAACCGGGATTGGCACGATCGAGTCGGCGGGCCAACTCGAAGCGCGAGATCAACCGCTCGCAGTTCAGGCAGCGAACTCGGGCGTAGACGCCGTGCAGGTCGATGACGCGTCGGCTGCCCGCCTTGGTGTGCAACATGTCGACGTTCTGGGTGATGATCCCGGTGACGACGCCTGCCCGTTCGAGTCGGGCGAGCGCTCGGTGGCCGTCGTTGGGCACGGCGGCGTCCATGTGTCGCCACCCGACATGGTTGCGGGCCCAGTAGTGCCGGCGGAATTCGGCGTCACCGATGAACTGCTGGAACGTCATCGGGTTTCGAGGCGGTGACTGCGGACCGCGGTAATCGGGAATCCCGGAGTCGGTGGACATGCCCGCGCCGCTGACGACGGTGACGGTCTTCCCGTCGAGCAGGGAAGTCAGCTGCTCGTACGTTGCCGCGGACACAGGGGTTGCATTCACTTCGTCCAGGATAGCGATCCCTCGCCGGATGGGCACCGTGGATACGCCAACGGCCCGCACCGACCTGGATAGCGTCGGTGCGGGCCGTGAGGACGTGCCGGTGTTACGCGGGTACCTCGACGAGGGGGTACACACCGTTCTCGTCGTGCGTCTCGTTGCCGACGACGGGAGGATTGAACACGCAGAGCATGCGCATCTGGGTACGCGGCTCGACAGTATGGCGCTCGTGTCCGTTGAGCAGGTACATCGATCCCGCACCGAGCTCGTAGGTCTCGCCGGTCTCGCGGTCCGTGAGCGTTCCCTCGCCCTCGATGAGCCAGACGGCCTCGACGTGGTTGGCGTAGTGGAAGTTGTTCACCGTACCGGCCTGGATCGTCGTCTCGTGGAACGAGAATCCGACCTTGTCGCCGCCGAGGATGATTCTCTTGCTGCGCCAGTTGCCGTCTTCGCTCGAGATGTCGCGGTCGGTACCGGTGATTTCCTGCGTGGTGCGAACGATCATGTCGATGTCCTCCTTCGATTTCGGTGCGTGCGAACGGGTCTCTAGGAGAGGACCTTCGCGACGGCACTTTCGATGATGTCCAGGCCGCGATCGAGCTCGTCGATCGTCGTGGTCAGCGGGGGAAGCAGCTTGACGACCTCGTCCTTGGGGCCGGCGGTCTCGACGAGCAGACGCTCGTCGTAGCACAGCTGAGACACCTTGCCTGCGAGTTCTGCGTCGTCGAACACCAGGGCCTGAACCATGCCGCGGCCGCGGGTGGAGATGCCGTCGAACTTGGCGCACAGCTTCATGAATCGGTCCTGGATGTGCTCGCCCTTGACGAGGGTTTCCTTCTCGAACTTGTCATCGGACCAGTAGTGGTCGATGGCGGCCTTCGCTGTGACGAACGAGGGATTGAAGCCGCGGAAGGTGCCGTTGTGCTCGCCCGGCGACCACACGTCCAGCTCGGGCTTGAAGAGAGTCAGCGCCAGCGGCATGCCGTAGCCACCGATGGACTTGGACAGCGTGACGATGTCCGGGGTGATGCCGGCTTCCTCGAACGAGAAGAACTGGCCGGTGCGTCCGCAGCCCATCTGCACGTCGTCGACGATCAGCAGGATCTCGCGGCGCGAGCACAGCTCGGCCAGCGCGCGCAGCCACTCGGGGCGCGCGACGTTGATGCCGCCCTCACCCTGGATGGTCTCCACGATCACTGCGGCCGGGCGGTTGAATCCGCTGCCGGAGTCGTCGAGCACGCGCTCGAACCACTGGAAGTCCTCGGTGACGCCGCCGAAGTAGTTGTCGTACGGCATCGGAGTGGTGTGCACCAACGGAATTCCGGCTCCCGCTCGCTTCATCGAGTTACCGGTGACCGACAGCGCGCCGAGGGTCATGCCGTGGAATGCGTTGGTGAAGTTGATGATCGCCTCGCGGCCGGTGACCTTGCGAGCAAGCTTGAGTGCGGCCTCGACGGTGTTGGTGCCCGTCGGTCCGGGGAACTGAACCTTGTAGTCCAGGCCGCGGGGATCGAGGATGTTCCTCTTGAACGACTCGAGGAACTCCCGCTTGGCGACGGTGGACATGTCGAGTCCGTGGGTGATGCCATCGCTGGTGATGTAGTCGACCAACGCGCTCTTGATCAAGTCGTTGTTGTGGCCGTAGTTGAGAGCGCCTGCGCCACCGAAGAAGTCGAGGTAGTCGTTGCCGTTCTCGTCGGTGATGACCGAGTTCTTCGCGGTGGTGAACACGGCGGGCCACTGGCGGCTGTAGCTACGCACGCCGGACTCGACGGTCTCGAATACGTCGGGCTTCTCTGTTGTCACGGTGTTCTTTTCGGTCATGTTCTGCTTGTTCCTTTCGTAATTCCGCGACGCGTCGGGGCCTACTGTGTAGAGCTCCTCGGCTTCGTGGCTATCAGGGAAATCGTTGGGCGCGAACAAATCCGACCTGACGATATCGGTGCCTCGCTTGCGTGCGAGGCTCGTGAAGGTTGCGATCGACGCTTCGTTGTCCGGGCTGATCGTCGTTTCCAGATGCGTGATGCCCTGTGGCTCGAGGCGGTCGAGCAGCTCCATCAGCATGCGACCGGCAAGTCCCTTGCCACGCTGGTCCGCATCCACGGCGACCTGCCACACGAACAGTGTGCGCGGGGCGTCCTGGCGGATGTATCCGGTGACGAAACCGACTGCGCGGCCGTCGATGTCGGATACGACGGTGGTGGCCGCGAAATCACGGCACCACAACACGTACGAGTAGCTGGAATTGAGATCCAGAACTCGCGAATCTCTTGCGATCTCCCAGAGCCGGACTCCGTCGGAGATCTGTGGCTTACGAAACTTCACTGCGTCCGGCGCAGTGAGCGGGGTACCTCTCAGCAATGCGGGCTTCATAGGAAATACAAACGTAACAAGGTCGCCGAGGCATATCGAGTGCGCCGGGAAATCGACCCCGGAATCGGACATGCTTCCCCAGGTTAACCCGTCAATGTGATGCTGGTCACTTCATCGGCGCCCGGCTGGGTCTACCCGCAACGACGGAATTCAAACCACCCGCTTCCGACGGACCGCTACTTCGGTGTCGCCAAAGCGAACGGAAGCACCGCTTCGGCACCCGCAGTTCGCAGAGCCGACGTGGCGCAGGTGAACGTCCACCCGGTGTCGGTCAGCAGGTCGATCAACAGAATCGGCCCTGTCACGGACGATACGTCCGGAACGTCCCACGAGTCCACCAGCCCGGCGACCCTGAACGCCGAATTGGCCGCCGAGACCGGCGGATGACCAGCCCTGACCTGCATGACACCGAGATCGTCCAATTTTCCGACGGCGGCCAATCGCTCGGCGATCGATCGCACCAGCACCGGATGGGTGGGGGAGTCGAGAGCCAGAACGGCAGTCGGGCGCTGCTTCCAGTCCCAGTTGGCGAGCACGGTGATGCACGCCTTCTCCAATGCGTCGGTGGCCGGAGCATCGGGTGCATCGAGCAGGGCACGCAGCCGGCTGCCCCAGCCGAGGTCGGTGAGTCGACCCAGCACGCGCCCGGGTTCGTGTGGGTCGGCGATCTTGCCCGAGAGCGAGACACCCAGCTTCTTCATGCCGCTGGGCCACTGCTTTCTCGGCTGCAGGTCGATGCCCGGCCGGTCCAATCGTGCCCGTGCCGAGTCGACTGCAGCCGCATCCACCGACGCCGACAAGTGCTCACCGGTGCAGTTGTCGCACCGTCCGCACCTGTCGGACTCGCTACCGGGTGCGCCCAGATCCGGGTCGTCGAGTTGCCTCCGCAGGAACTCCATCCGGCAGCCGTCGGTGCCCTGAACACCGACAAGGCCCAGTCGACGCAGGCGCTGGAGCCCTTGGTCGAGCTCAATCGCAGCAGGCTGGAGATGGTGCTGAAGGTTCTCGACGTCGACGGCGCGGTCAGACGCGTTCGTGGCGGTTGGATGGCCACCGGGGAGCAGTGGACGTACGACGCGGGACGTTACGAGCGTCTCGAACAGGCCAGGGACCGCGAACAGCAGGCCATGATCGACTACCAGGGCACCGACGGCTGCCGGATGGAGTTCCTGCGGAGGCAACTCGACGACCCGGATCTGGGCGCACCCGGTAGCGAGTCCGACAGGTGCGGACGGTGC